>NZ_JBFUIN010000048.1:0-17533 GCF_056401855.1 Bacillus sp. P4_D3 | reverse complement strand
CAAGTAAGGAAGGTGATTAATATTGTTATTTTATATAGGATTAATAGTTGGAAAGTTAGCGGGATATAGTAGTAAAAAATTAGGTTTTAATGGATCTAATATTCCAGGGAAAATTCTGAATTACTTATATAAGAATGCATTACAAAAATTAGCGTCACAGGTGGAAACCGTGGTTTTGATTACCGGTACAAATGGAAAAACAACAACTTGTAATTTAGTTTCTTCCATTTTTAAATCCAATAAAAGTGAATATATCAGTAATATAGAAGGATCTAACTTATTAGAGGGAATCACTTCTGCTTTTATAAAAAAAAGCAATATAAGCGGGAAAATACAAGGTGTGAAAGTAGCGGTTCTCGAAGTCGATGAATTGACAATGACCGAAGTTCTGAAACAAATACAGCCTCAATTGATTGTTGTAACAAATATCTTTCGAGATCAGCTGGATCGTTATGGAGAAATCAATACGCTGATTTCAAAAGTACAAACCGCTATTCATTCTAGCGATGCTCACTTGCTATTAAATGGTGATGATCCATATAGTAGACATTTTACTAAAGAAAAGCATAAAACCATGTATTTTGGTTTAAAGAAAAATGTAGGGAATTTTCATAAAAGTAATATTAGAGATGCCGTCTATTGTTGTTGTGGCCGGCTATTGAAATATATATATACTCACTATGGACACCTTGGAAAATATTATTGTTCGTGCTCCATGAGTAGTCCCGTATTAGATGTTGAGGTTACTTCAATTCAATCACAAAATAACTTAACGATTACTATACAAAATCAATCCTATACTTCCAATTTGAAGGGTGAATACAATGCATATAATATGCTAACGGCTATAAAAACTGGAGAATTTTTAGGTTTTAGTTATGAGCAAATTCACAAAGGATTAAGAGAATATCACACGAGCAATGGACGTATGCAACAGTTTCTCATTGCACAAAATATATACCATCTAAACTTAGCTAAAAATCCACAAGGGATGAACTGTACGATAGATTATTGCATACAAAATAAAAACATTACACAATATGTTTTTATTTTAAATGACTTGCTTGCTGATGGGAAAGATATCTCTTGGATTTGGGATGTAGATTATGAACTATTAGCAAACTCCAATGTAAGCCATATAATTTGTGCAGGAACACGTGCCCATGACCTTGCAGTGCGTTTAAAATACGCGGGGATTTCTGTGAATAGGATAAAAGTTATCTCAAATATTTCTGCTGCCATACAGAATAGCATTGCAGCAGGGAATGAAACGTCCGTAATTAGTAATTACACAGGGTTAAATACTGCCCGGCAATATTTAAGCACTAAGGGAACGGCGTCCCCATCATAAATAAGATGGTATCTATATACGTTTGGTGAGCGTATATAGATTTCAAATACACCGAATAGAGAGTTGACACTAAAAATAAAGATATAAATTGGGTACTTTCCTTAGAATTTATATATAAGGCCCGATTACGTTTTTAACATCTGGAGGTACTATGAAAAAATTGATCATCTATCATTACTTCCCCAATACGCTTAATTTATATGGCGATCGCGGGAATGTAACCATTCTACAAAAGCAATTAGAATGGAGAGGAATAGAAGCCGATATTCATTATGTGGAACAAGTAAAAGATTATCCTGTATCTCAGGCTGATCTAATCTTTATTGGGGGAGGGAGTGACAATGAACAACAAATAGTTCAAGAACAATTGCTTTCAATTCGAAAAGAATTGAAAGCAGCAATAGAGGATGGTTTAGCAGCACTTTGTATTTGTGGAGGATATCAACTTTTAGGAGATTATTATGAAACTGCAAACAGTGATATCATACAAGGCCTAGGAATATTACCATTTTATACATCATGTAAGGACATGGGTTCAGTGGGTCGATTAGTAGGGAATGTAAGAGTACAATCTGAAAAATTCGGAAGAATAGTGGGTTTTGAAAATCATAGTGGCCAAACATTCCATTCTTTTGACTGTCTCGGTCAAGTTCTACAGGGATATGGGAATAATGTAACAGAAAAAAAGGAAGGACTTCTGTACAAAAATCTGATAGGTACGTATTTACATGGGCCATTTTTAAGTAGTAATATTCATGTATCAGACTGGTTAATATTGCAAGCACTAAATAGAAAATATGGACTTACAGAATTAGAGACATTAGAATGTACTTTGGAAAAGACAGCATCCGATTTCTCATGGGATAAGAGGTAAGGTTCGGTTTGAGTGCAAATATAATCGAATTTGAAAAGAGAGCGACAGATGCTGTTAGGAATCCACTGTTATGCAATGAGACCGAAGAGCGTATTGATAAGTTGTATGTGATTTCGAACAGACTTCTCCCCTTGAAGAGTTTGTCCCTTCTTGATCATATGCATAGTTTCAATACCAAAAAACGTTGTTGACGCGGTTTGGAAAGGATGAAATCCAAGGGTTCTGTTGCAAAGTTAAAAAAAATATAAAATAAGTCGATACAACCATTAATAGGGTTTAAGCAATCCCTATTAATGGTTGTAATTCCTGTTAAGCAAGCAAAAACGGAGTCTTGCGAAAGACTTCGTTTTGTTTGTAAAGTGCATGAAGGGGCTCGATCCCATCACGATCAAATTAAGAAAACAGATCAATCCCAAAACGAAAAAATGAGCTGACTTCTCAAAGCAAACTCAACAACATGATTGGATTTGCCTTGAATTTTTTACGAGTGTCTCAAAAAAGAGCGAATTCCTACCGTGCTCCTAGTAGCGTTGAAAGCACACAAGATCAAATGGTAAAGAATAAGGTTGAAACCCCTTCTAAATCTAAAGAAAACGCATTAAGCCTTATACTATCAGATTATCAAAAGAAGATAGAAACGAATGAATTAGAAAGTGTGAAAGGGAAAGTCAAAAAAGTATCAGATGGAGATACATATGTAGTGATCCTGGATAAAGACTCCTTATCTAAATCAAATATTGTAGATAAAAGTGAACGTCAAATAAAGGTCAGAGCTCTCCTACTAGACATCGTTGAGTAGGTTAAGCCAAACTACCCAGTACAAGCATATGGTAGGAAAGCCTCTAATTTCGCTAAATCATTATTAGAAGGAAAAAATGTTGAAATTGTATGCGGTAAAGGTGATAAAAAAGATCATTTTGGACGGTACTTAGGTTACATAATTTGTGACGGAAAGTTAGTCCAAGAAGAAATCATTAAAGAAGGTCTTGGAATTATTTCTTATGTGAAAAAGCCAAATACAACATTTTTAGATGAATTAAAGGAAGTAGAAATGCAAGTGAAAAAAAGAGAATAAGGGCGTCTGGAGCATACCGGGTTATGTTGACGAATCAAAATATAAATTAAATCGAAAAAATGCTGCAGCATAATCTCTGTAAAAGCAGGAAAATGAAATTTCACTTACCAGACTTTTAATAGAGTTTAATTAAAACTAATTAACAAGGGGATGTAGAACGTGACTAATTATGTAGAAAATGCAGAAATTTTAAAAACATTAGCTCATCCAATGCGTATTACAATTTTGAAAGAATTAATTACAAGAGGAACATGTAATGTAAATCAACTTGTAGATATTCTGGGTATCCCTCAATCTACTGTTTCCCAACATTTATCGAAAATGAAATCTCAAAAATTAATTATGAATGTTAGAAGAGGATTAGAAGTTTACTATAGTGCTCCTAATAAACAAGTAAATGCAATTGTGGAATTATTACTAGATAATAATTCTGTTAATTACTAGTTGAATCTACGATACGTTGGAACTTAGATTCGTTCGAGGATGTGGTTGTAGTATACGGGGTAAAATAATAAAGTTTTTCCCCGTACACTATTATGAAACTGAAAATGAAAGGGATGCTACTACCTTTCATTTGCTCAGTCTGATAATATGCCGGCTGAAGCAACAGGAAACAAATATGCAGCACTATATAAAAATAAATTTATGGGTATTTGTTGAGGAATTTAATCATTTTACAAAACTAAATTTGAAAACATATTCTATGAGGAAAAGAGCAGCGGGTACTTATTAGGGGTCACCTTACATCACCATCAAGCTAAGAAAAGCAAATACCCCAAAACGAAAATTTAATCCGTTTTCTATCAAAAGCACACGAAATTTTCAGCCTGGGGTGTTATAAAATTCTTAAGTTGATGGGCATGGGGTACCGCCAACAGAATGACATAAAACCCACGCTAAGACAATTTCACCATGCGGAATACCCATTTTCCCACGTTAAGGAATTTCGCTTCTTATGTTTCTAGCATATTCCCGCATCATTTTTCAAAAAATATACGGGTATGTTCGAGATAATGTCACAAAATAGAAAGACCTCATTCAAGAATACTTATCATGAATGAGGTCTTTCTATTATAAAAGTTATTTGAATTCTATCCTAAAAATGTTGTACATCTATTGGCCTTAAACAATTAATTCAAATTAGTTCTGTTGCATTAAAATCGCATTTATACCTTTTTAACAAATTCAGATTTTAATTTCATAGCTCCAAAACCTTCAATTTTGCAATCAATATCATGGTCTCCATCAACTAAACGGATACCTTTTACTTTTGTACCTATTTTTACGACTAATGAAGTTCCCTTTACCTTAAGGTCTTTAATTACTGTTACAGAATCACCATCGCTTAAAACATTTCCATTTGCATCTTTAATTACCTTTGTATCTTCACTATTTTCAGTYTCTGATTCTAAAGTCCACTCATGGGCACATTCTGGGCAAACAAAAAGATTTCCATCTTCGTAAGTGTACTCTGAATTACATTTTGGGCAATTGGGTAAATTAGACATATTTTTATTTCCTCCACTTGTTATCATTCATTTGAATAGATAAGCATTATTTTTCAATTTCCTTTTACAGATTTGTAAGACTAGTAATTACAAACTTTAATTTTGAGAAGTGTTTCTTATCTGTATCTCAAACACCTATTTTCATCTCATATCTTTCAATTTCTTAATAATCATGTTCGGTGTCGCCCATTCATCACGGTCAAAGTCAGAAATAGACACTTCGATGTTTAAACGTTCTTGAAATTCTACTAATAAAGACACTGTACCAAAAGAATCTAGAATTCCTTCTTCAAATAATTGCACATCTGGGTTCTCTTTTACGATATCATTTTCACATACTTCTTCTAACACATTTAATACTTGATCTTTAAATTCAGACATTATTTATTCTCCTCTATATCCATGATTTATAATGAATTTCTTCATAGTCTTCTATTTTTTAACACATCATTTAAAAGAATCTGCCCCATCATCATTACAAAGTTATCCCTGGTCTTTGTATAATAGTTATTAAGGCTTAACAGATAGTTGTTCCCCGGAACATATGTGATTACAAATCCATTGTTTGTTTCTTTAGGAAAAGGAATATATATGTTTTTAACATCCGGGTTTATAGCAATAAAATCTTTTGGAAATAAACAATTTAGATTACTTAAAAACGCTTTTCCATTAGAGATAGGTTGGATTTTTTTAGCTATGTTAACACCATCTATATTTTTACTCGAAGCTACTCCCCATATAATTACACCACCAGAAACATGAGAAAAAAACGAGACATTTTTTTCATAATTCTTTTTATCATCTTTTGAAAGGATACTGTTTGTATAATCCGTTTTTCGTTTAAATGTAAGGAAGATATTTTCTTCTTGCTGTTTGATAATCATTTGTTGGATGTATGAAAAACCTTCTTGTTCACACCTTGTAAAAATCTTCTCCGCATTCTCCAAAACAAACTTTCTCCTTCTCTATTTTTTAATAAAAGGATTAAAAGAGTAAATCAAATCAAACAAACTTTGTATGTGAAGTGAATTTTTTAAAAATCTAATGCATTTGCCTTATTCTTTATTGTATTCACTTCCTGAGATCGCTGAGAAAGCCCGGTACATTCATGAAAAGCGAAATGCTTACACCCTATACATTTTTTTGTATTCAAATGTCCTAAAGCACAGTTAATGGCTTCCCCGGTATGATCAAAAAAGTTTTCTTCCCCAATCTCAGCATACAATCCATTCTTATCTAGAGTTACTTTTAGCTCTGATTGAATTCCTGAAATGAGAAGTACGCCACCTTGTTTTTTAAAATGCTGAACAATATTCCTAAAGTAAGACTCTCCTGTGGTATCAATAAAAGGAACTTTTCCCATACGTAAAATTAAAACTTTAGGTTTATAATGAATAGTCGCTAAAATATTTTGTTCAAATGTTTGAGCAGCCCCAAAGAATAATGGCCCTTCTATTGTGTAAATACTAATTTGTGGGCAATCATGAGCTTTATTTACCACATGTGGTAACAATTTTTCATTCTTTTTTGTATGATCAGGAAGCACTTTAGATATGACTAGCATATTACTCATACGTTTTGTAAACAAAATAATAGCTAAAATAAGACCGATCTCCACAGCTGTTGTCAAACTGGTAAATACAGTAAGTAAAAATGTTACCAGTAATACAAGAGAGTCTCCTGTCTTCATTTTAAGTATGTGATAAAAATGTTTTTGTTCGCTCATATTCCAAGCTACCACCATTAAAATGGGAGCCATACTAGCAAGCGGAATATGTGAAGCATATGGAGCTAACAGTAGAAGCGTGAATAGCACAAATCCCCCATGGATAACACCCGACATCGGAGATACAGCTCCACTCTTAATATTGGTTGCTGTGCGGGCAATTGCTCCAGTTGCCGGAATTCCTCCAAATAACGGTGTAACAATATTGGCAATTCCTTGGCCAATAAGCTCTTTGTTACTGTTGTGTTTACTATTTGTCATACCATCTGCCACGACGGCGGATAATAGAGATTCAATACCACCCAACATTGCAATAACAAATGCAGGACCAATTAACTGTTTTATACGCTCTACTGTAATTTCTGGTATATCAAACTGAGGAAGTGTGTTTGGAATCGTACCATATGCTGTACCAATAGTAGGTACATGACCTGAGAAAAATACAGTTGCAATTAAAGTTGAAATAACAACGCCTACTAATGAACCTGGTACTTTTGGAAAAATTTTTGGTGTTATGAGTATAACAAAAAAGCAAATCAAAGCAATTATGACACTGTAAGAATTGGTAGTACCGATATGAGTAAAAATTTCCTTCAGATTCGCTAAAAATTCCTCATGCTTTTTTATACCTGTTAAACCTAAAAAACTAGCAATTTGTCCCGTAAAGATACTGACGGCAATACCTGACGTAAAGCCAATTGTTACAGGACGTGGAATGAATTTAATTAAAGATCCTAGTTTAAAAATTCCCATAAGGCATAAGATAATTCCAGCTAATAAACCAGCAAGTAGTAAATTTTCATAGCCATAGGTAATTACAATCCCTAAAAGAATCGGAACAAAAGCACCTGTAGGCCCTCCAATTTGGTACTTTGAACCACCAAATAGCGAAATAAGTATCCCGGCAATACATGTTGTATAAATCCCATACTCTGGCTTAACACCAGAAGCTATAGCAAAAGACATAGCAAGCGGAATCGCAACAACTCCAACAATCATTCCTGAAAGAAGATCCTTTTGAAAATGTCCCAATGAATATCCTTCAAATCTTCCCGTAAATAACCCTTTCATTACAAAACCTTCTTTTCTATTTTTAATAAATCTTAATTCTTCTGAAAGAATATTTTCTTTTGATAAATTTGAGTTACAAATGCATTTCTCATACTCTTATACAGACGCTTTTTATCTTTTTATAAGAGAGCATCAATCTAATATTAGTTATACGTTTTGCTTAAATGACGTTCTAATTTACCTATATCTCCTCCTTCTTGTATGTAGGAATTTAACCTTTCTACTAGAAGTAATCCACCTCGACTATCTAGCTTTTTCATATCTATAAACGATTTAATTCTTACGTTATCTGGGGTACTATCTCTACGAAACATTTGTCCTGGAATTTCACTCCAGAAACTATTCCATTCGTCCAGTAAGCCTATTTGATCAAATAAAAAACTTTGAATTCCGCATAACCAAGCTGTACAAGCTGTATTTCTCTTTTGACATCCAACTCCATCCTGTAAATGCTGGCATGAAAAACAACAAGAATTTCCACTTTTAATACAAACATTACAAACGTGATGAGCTCCTATTGAGCGAAATATTTCCATTCCATGCCGAATGATATCTTCTTTCTTAACTTCAATGCTCAACTTAACCCTCCTTAACTATCGTTTCACGTTCTGTTTCATCTAGTTCTTCTAACATTGAAATCGTGTCGATTAAATGGTTGTTAAAAATTTTCCGTGCAACTACCAGTAAATCCACAATCATAGGGTCTCGTAGAGAATATAAAACTCGTTTTCCATCTTTAGTACCAACAACAATGTTTTTTGAACGTAGTACACTTAATTGTTGAGAAACAGCTGAACCTTCCTTGTTAAGGATGGTTTGAATTTCATTTACACTTCTTTCACCCTCTGATAATAGTTCTAGAATACCTATTCTCAGAGGATGCGATAAGGCTTTAAAAAAATCAGCTTTAAATTGTTGCATTTCATTTCCCATTAAAACACCTCTAGTACTTATTTTTAATTAAAAACCCAAAAGTATCATATACATCTTCAAATGTTTGAATATGTATATGATACTTCTATGACTTACTATTTTCAATACAAATTTTGAAACGTTGAAAAAGAATCAGAAACGACCGTTTTTGGTGATGAGAAAACACATCTTCTGTAATCCTCAAAAACTATCGAAGATCCATAACCAAAATCAAATAATCAATACATACATTTTGAACCCCATGACCATCAACTTAAGAATTCAGAGTTACCCCAAAACAAAAAAATAAGCTTTTTTGCTACAAGTTAGCACAAAACTTCGTTCTGGGGGTATTTACTTTTCTTAGCTTGATGGATGTGGGGCGGTACCCCTTCTTACATTAAAAGAATTTGTAATTGTATGTTCATCTTTCGTTCATAATTATTTGGTATTTTAAAAATAATGCAAGGAGAATTTCATTATATCTTCTATATAGCCGTACTCCCCCTGTGCTACCTTTCATCATAATCATTAGAGAGTAAAAATTATTGTAATACCAATAAGTATGGTCATCAATAATAGTATTTTACTACTCACAATAGGAGAGATGTTTTCCATATGTAGTAAGAATAAATCAGAAGTATTTACTGAATAAAAAATTCACCAAAGAGGAGTTGAAATAAAATGAAATCATTGTATGGGAGATTTGTCATTATATCAGCTGTTATTATGGTAATTAGTAGCATAGTGGCATTTCTATTTGCAAATATATATTATCATGTTTATTTAAAACCATTTAACAGCGAAAAAATTCTAAATTACGCCCTATATATAGAACATTTATATGAAGAAGACAGAGAACTAAATAAAGAGACATATCTACAATCTATTTCAAAGCTTGGCTTTGCAATCTATATGGTAGATGAAAAGAAACAAGGAAAACGATATGGAGAGAGCTTTAAAGAAATTAATATTAGTGACGAGGTCATTGATAGTGTATTACATGGAAATTTATATAATGGGATTGAGAACTATCCTAATCGAGTGTTTTCCACTGGATTTTTTGATAATACAGTAGCAAATAGTATTGGAATCCCTATTCATACTAATGGACAACAATTTGCCCTATTTATTCGCCCGGATATTCAACAGCAATTTGGAGAGTTACGAATTTTTTACGCAGTATTGTTAGGATTAATTATATTAATTAGTTTAACCTGTATTGCGGTAGCTACTCGTTTTGTTGTTCGTCCTATTCAAAAATTTACACAAGCGACACAAGAAATCGCGAGTGGTAAATATGATTTAGTATTACCAGAATACCGAAAAGATGAAATTGGAGTGCTAGCAAAGAACTTTCGTAAGATGGCAAGAAGGTTGCAAAACTCAGAACAAATGCGCCAAGAATTCGTTTCGAATGTTTCACATGAATTTCAATCACCATTATCATCTATTCAAGGGTTTTCCAAAACAGTAAAAACAGAGGATTTAACTGAGTTAGAAAAACATCGTTATTTGAGTATTATTGAATCAGAAAGTCAACGTATGTCTAATATGTGTAAACAATTATTAACACTTGCATCACTTGATCAAGAAGAACTTACTTTACGTAAAGAATTTTTCAATCTAGGAAAACAAATAAGAAGTATTATATTTATGTCTGAGTGGGAATGGCAAGAAAAAGATCTTGCCATTGAAACGAATATTCCATATATCGAGATTTACGGAGATAAGAATCTACTTCATCAAGTATGGACGAATGTATTTACTAACAGTATAAAATTTACAGAAAGCGGGAAAAGTATTTCGTTTGAAGCTGAAGAAAATGAATTAGCGTGGCGTATTGCTATTACTGATAGGGGATGTGGCATTCCGAAGGAAGAGATAAAAAGCATTTTTGATCGATTTTATAAAGTTGATTCAGCTAGAAATAGAAACATTAAGGGTAGTGGGTTAGGATTGTCTATTGTAAAAGAAATCATTGAACTTCATGAGGGTGCAATAACAGTGGAAAGCGAGATAGGGAGAGGCACAACCTTTACTATTTATCTTCCAAAAAATAGAGACGGAATGGAGTTAGATGATTAATAACTAAAATATTTCTTTAGAACAAGTCTTTTTTCGTATATATAATTAAGACTTTCAACTTATAAAAGTTGAAGTTTCATTTTAAAATTGTCTTTTGTAATATTCCATTCATAATCTGTTCATATTCCTTATTTATGATAAGTGCATAGACAAAGCACAAAATAAGGAGGAAAAAGGAATGTTTTTAGCTCTTAAAGAATTAAAACAGTCGAAATTAAGGTACGGATTAATTGGTACAATCATGATTTTATTATCATTTCTTGTACTTATCATATCGGGGTTAGCGAATGGCTTATCCAATGCAAATGCTTCTTCCATTCTTGAAATGAAAGCAGAGAAATTTGTGGTATCAGAAGATGCTGAAGGAAAATTACTACGGTCTCAAATCAAGAAAGAAGATGTAGATAATGTATTAGCACAAGTTAATGAAAAAGAAGCGGTACCAATGCATATTGCAATGTCTACATTTGAGAAAAAGGGAAGTTCAAAGAAGGTTGACATTGCCATCTTTACAAATAAACAAGATTCATTTATTACTCCAAAGGTTATTGAAGGGAAATCAAGTGATTTAGAAGACAACGAAATTATTATTGATGAATCCGTGAAAAATAAAGGGATAGCATTAAATGATGAAATTGTAGATCCTATATCCAAAAAGGTATTTAAAGTCGTTGGATTTATAGAAAATGAAATGTTTAGTCATGCGCCAGTTGCTTATATGAATGAGAAAGTATGGGAGAGCATCGCACTTCCACATCAAAAAGAATTCAACGTTATTGCTCTAAATACTGATAAAGAAATTAATAATGCAAAAGTAGTTGAGAAAAAAGAAGTACTACAAAGTATTCCTGGGTATAAAGAAGAGCAAGGAACTTTAACAATGATTATTGCATTTTTACTTGTGATTACAGCGTTATTAATTGGTGTGTTCTTCTATGTTATTACTTTACAAAAAACACAACAATTAGGTGTATTAAAAGCAATTGGTACGAAAAATTCTTATTTAGCTAATAGCTTAGTAGTACAAGCTGTATTCTTATCTGTTGTTGCATTATTAGTAGGTATTGGTTTAACACTCGCGGTACAAACTGTGTTCCCTGAAAGTATGCCGTTCTTACTAACAACGACAATGATTGCGCAGTATTCTATTATCTTTATCGTAATTAGCGTGTTAGGGACATTAATTTCTTTATATCAAGTGTTGAAAGTAGATGCATTAGAAGCTATCGGAGGTGGGATGTAATGGTGACAGATTTAAAATGGGAGACACCAGCATCATTATTAAAACTAGATCAAGTAAGTAAAGTATATGGGGAAGGCGATACAGAAGTGACAGCTTTACATCCTATCACACTAGATGTAAGGGAAGGGGAATTCATTGGTATTGTTGGACCATCTGGATCAGGTAAAAGTACATTACTTTCCATTGCGGGTGCACTCTTATCTCCTTCTAAAGGAAATATTTATGTATCTGGTAAAGATATAACTAGCTTATCGGAAAAAGAAATGACGGAAGTTCGTTTGAAACGAATCGGATTTATATTTCAGTTTGCAAACCTTGTACCATTCTTAACAGTGAAAGAGCAGCTTCTATATATTGCAAAATTAAAAGGAGAAAATAAAACTGAAGCAAACGAATATGCAACTGAATTACTAAAAACATTTGGATTAACACATCGAATTAACCATTATCCTAGACAACTTTCTGGTGGTGAGAAACAACGTGTAGCCATTGCTCGTGCTTTTATGAATAATCCAGATTTGATTTTAGCCGATGAGCCTACTGCTAGTTTGGACTCAAAACGTGCTAGAGAAGTTGTTGAAATGATGAAGAATGAAGTAAAGAAAAATAAAAAAGCAGCAATTATGATTACGCACGATGAAAAAATGCTTGATGTATGTGACCGTATATTGACGCTTAGAGATGGAAAATTACTACGGAAAAATGAGATTTGAAAATAGGTAAAGATAAAAAGGCTCTTATAGAATTAGATATAAGAGCCTTTTTATCAATATTAATTAGTCAATTATAATATATAGAAGTTAAATGGTGTGATGTAATATTCCATTCATACTCTGTTCATAATCTTTAGATAAAATAAATCTCGTAAAAGGAAGAGAGAATTTAGAAAAGGGGGATTGATGTGCTAGCATCAGCTATTACATTTATTACAGCTGCACTTATTTTTTATTCAGTTGGGGTCTGGAGTGAAAAAATTCAAAAAACATTAAAACCTTGGCATGTGTATATATTTTGGATTGGATTAGCATGCGATACGATTGGAACTACATTAATGGAGAGAATGGCTTCAGAAGGTTCTCTATTCAGCTTTCATGGGATAACGGGTTTATCGGCAATTTTACTTATGTTATTTCATGCAGTTTGGGCCACTTTAGTTTTAAAGAAGAAGGATATAAAAATGATTGCAAAGTTTCACACATTAAGTGTAATTGTGTGGTTCATTTGGTTAATTCCATATATTTCAGGGCTTGTATATGGAATGAAAAACAACTAATAAAATAGATTTAAATTTTCTAAACAAAAATAATGTAGTTCATACATTTGCAGGTATAATGAAGAAATTATTTAATGCAGCATTTTTTTACTTAGTACTAGGATTGTTGTCTGGTATATTCGCAAGAGAGTTTACAAGGGCAAAAGACATTGAAGGTTCTACTATGCTGAATGTTATACATACTCATGTACTGGTACTTGGTTTTGTATTCTTTTTAATTGCATTAGCATTATCAAAAGTATTTACAATGCATGAAGCAAAAAGTTTTAATAAATGGTTTATTTTTTATAATTTAGGACTAATTTTAACGGTTGTAGCAATGCTAGTTCGTGGGCTTCTTCAAGTGAATGGTACTGATTTTAAAGGATTAAGTCATATGGCTGGACTGTCTCATGTAATTATTAGTGTTGGCTTGGTTTGGTTTATGATGTTACTTAAGAAATCTTATAAAGAACAATAGTTAGAAACAATTACAGATTTACGGAATAAGAATATTCCCTTTGTGTAAGGGGTACCACCACATCGCTATCAAGCTAAGAAATACAAATACCCCCAAAACGAGAAAATTGACTTCTTCATGTGAAAATGTACAATTTTTTTGTTTTGGGGTGTTATAAAATTCTTAAGTTGATGGGCATGGGGTACCGCCAGCATTTTGGAAAAAAACCACGCTAAGCAAAAAATAAAATAAGCCATCCATTTGGACAGCTCATTTACATAATTATCGTTATCGGTACTGAAAAAATGATCTTCGATGGAAGATCATTTACCCTGACTTCTTAATAAAAATCTATAAAGAATGGATAGCTAAACTCTGTTCTACTTTGAATGATGAATTGGATTGGATGTTCTTTATTGCTTTTACCATTCAAATTTTCTCCCGTTGATTTTTTTCCTTCGTACCAGATTTTACCTTCACTATTCTTTTCGATTGTTTCATCACCTTCAAAATATATCTCAAATTCATTGTTATTATAATGTTTGAATATTTCTTCCTTGCTTAGTTCAGATGACAATTTCACGTATGCTGCAACAGTTGGATAAGGGGTTTGTGTAGTAACGGAACAGAAACGGCAATAACACTCAAAACCCCTTACTATGTATTTTAATGTTCAATTTAAAAACTATTTTAGATTGAATGTCGTTGACCTAATTAGATTTTTCTCTTCTTACCTTCTTTGGTTTAATAAGATTAAGATTTATACTGGTGACTTAGTTTCATTTCGTATGAAGGATTTTTATTTAAATAAAGTATTAGACTTAGTAAGTAATTTGAAATTATCTAGTACAAAGGGATTTCTCCCTCGATGTTTAATGTAATTACGTTTTAATAATAGGAGGATTTCCCCTTATAATTCGAAAGAGAAAGTTAATGGATTAAGTTAAATAGAAATCTATTAAAATTAGGAAGTGTAAGAGTTATAAGGAATTAGTTTTTTAATAAAAAAGGAGCAGGTAAAGCCATGAATCTTAACAAAGATTTAACATTGGCTTGCGTATACTAAAAAACGAGGTGATTTTAAAAATGAGAATTCTCATTGTGGAAGATGAACTTGATTTACAGCACTCCATTAAAGAGGGGCTTGAAATAGATGGATATGTGGTGGAGACCTGTGATAACGGCGAAGATGCGTATGAACTTTTATATATAGAAAATTATGATTTGGTTGTTCTGGATCTTAATCTACCTAAAATGGATGGGTTGGAGGTCCTAGAAAAAATAAGAGATGAAAAGCCAGAACTAAAGGTACTGATATTAAGTGCAAGAAATAGTGTGAACGATAAAGTAAAAGGTTTGGACTTTGGAGCGAATGATTATCTTGCAAAACCTTTTGATTTTGCAGAATTGGAAGCCAGAATTCGAGGATTGTTAAGGAGGAGATTTATCCAGGAAAGCAGTCTTGTTTCCTGTGGAGATATCAACATAGATTTATCAAAGCGCATTGCTTTTGTATGTAATGAGAAACTTTCCCTTACAAAAAAAGAATTTGCTTTACTTGAATATTTTTTACTCAATAAAGACAGAGTCATAAGCCAAGAAGAAATGATTGAACATATTTGGGATCAAAATGCAGATAGCTTTAGCGGTGCTATTCGTGTCCACATTGCAACATTAAGGAAAAAGTTGAAAGAAATTCTAAATTATGATCCGATTGAAACAAGAATTGGCCAAGGGTATTTTATTACTCAAAAAGGTGATAAAAATGATGATTAAAAAACTATCGCTCCGTTGGCGACTCACTTTAATTATTTCTGTACTTTTGGCAGTATGCTGCATTGGACTTACATTTATTCTCAATTTTTCTGCCAACAGAATGGCAGAAACCATTGAGGCTACTCAAATGACACCTGCTAAAACCGTTGGTGAGGAAGAAACTATTGTTGAGGAGGGAATCGTTGGTGCAGAAGGAATCAACGGATACCCACCATTGGATATGAACCAAGATGTAAATTACGCAGAAGTAAATTTCCGTATGGAAAGTATCCTATATGCAATGATTATCATTTTGGCTGGTGGAGGCTTAACATATTATTTATCTGGAAAGGCTTTGAAACCACTTAAGCATCTAAACGAACAAGTCAAAAGCATCAATGCCCATAATCTTTCCAGGGCATTGGACGTACCACCTACTAAAGATGAAATAGCGGAACTTACAGGGTCCTTTAATAATATGACTGATCAGCTAAACGCTGCTTTTGAAATGCAACAACGGTTTTCAGCAAGTGCAGCACATGAGCTTAGAACCCCCCTTACGGTTTTGCAAACAAAGGTGGATGTGTTTAAAAAGAAAAATGAACACACAAGGGCGGAGTATCACACCCTTATTACGGTTATTGAAAAACAGACAAGCAGATTAAGAGGTTTGGTAGGTAATCTTTTAGATATGAGCAATATGGATGAAATAATCCAACAGAATAATATTACTACGGAAGACTTATTTGAAGATATTATCTTCGAGCTTTCTGGTATTGCTAAAGAAAAGAATGTCCAATTGTCTTTGAATGGTGATAACAGCGTTATTCATGGGAATATAGATTTACTTTACCGTGCGTTTTATAACCTTGTTGAAAACGGTATAAAATATAATGTGAATGGTGGAAGCGTCACTATTGGAGTATCGGGTAGATCTGCTGAAAAGGTTTTAATCACTGTAAAGGATACAGGTATAGGCATTTCTGAAATCGATAAGAAAAATATTTTTGAACCATTTTATCGTGTTGATAAATCTCGTTCCCGTGAAATGGGCGGAGCAGGCTTGGGGCTTTCGATTGTAGAAACCATCGTTAAAAAGCATAAAGGCACTATTACTGTAAGTGACAACGAAACATGTGGTACTTGCTTTACGGTAACGCTAAATAAAATGAAATCAAGCAAAATGTAAATACAGAGCTTTGAATAGAGGATGAYCCTCATATTTTAAAGCTCTGTATTTTTTTGTGCATATTTGCATTTTCTTAACAGGGATTTAACATCGGTTGCTGTAAAATGACACTATCCAATCAAGTGGGAAGTTTCGTTGTACAGTTAATTAAAATAGTATCAAGAAGTTTTATCACTTGTGAAGAAATAAATTGATGGAGGATAAAGTTAATGTTTGAAATAAAAAATGTATCGAAGCAGTATAAAAGTGAATTCGCTTTATACAACGTCTCAATGAATATCAACAAAGGACTGAACTTTATTGTTGGTTCTTCAGGCAGTGGTAAAACCACACTTCTTAAAATCATGAGTGGTATGGAACAAGAATTTGATGGAGAGGTACTGTATCGCGGTAAAAATATAAAAGATTTATCTGCCAATGAAAAAAGTTATTTTTACAACAACATATTTGGCTTTGTATGGCAGGATTTTAACTTAATTGAGGATGCTACGGTTTTAGACAATGTACTGTTGTCAGAGTATCTAAAAGGTGAAAAAAATATAGAAAATGCTGAAAAAATCCTTAAAGATCTAAAGATCTTTAACTTAGCACACACAAAGGTGAAAAAACTTTCAGGTGGTCAAAAACAGCGTGTTGCCATTGCACGAGAACTTATGAAAAATCCAAAAGTCATTATTGCTGACGAACCCACAAGTGCTTTAGACGGAAAAAACGCAAAAATAACAATGGATATTTTAAGAGCTATTTCTAAAAATCGAACAGTTATTGTTGTAACCCATGATACATCTTTAATTTCTGAAGAGGATCATATATTTGAACTGGATAAGGGCAAGCTTATTTCAAAGTCAGAAATTCCATTTACAAAAACGCCTACACTTACAATGAAAAATCGTCCTAAGTTATCGCTGGAAAATTCTTTGTCACTTGCAAAATCTAATATAAAAAGTAAATTTGGGCGTTTTGCGGTAGCAACTCTCTCTCTTATGGTTGCGGCGATCCTATTGCTTACAACAGTGAATGGTGTAATTA
>NZ_JBFUIN010000047.1:0-18101 GCF_056401855.1 Bacillus sp. P4_D3 | reverse complement strand
GTATTGAGTCATTTTTCTCCCATTTTAAATCGGAAATGTTGTATTTGAATCATTTTAAAACAGAAGCAGATTTAATACAAGCAATTGAAGAGTATATTTATTTTTATAACTATAAACGGTTCCAAAAACGACTCAACCACCGAGCTCCGATAGAATATCGAATCTCGATGGCTGCTTAGTCTTTTTAATATTGTCTACTTGACAGGGATAAGACCACTAAAAGGGCCTTTTTTTTCGAAATAAACACTCCTAATAAATGAAAAAAGAAAAACGTTGCCTGTTTGCAACGCTTTAAAACATTGGATTTTCATCCATATAATCATATACATTATTTACAAGTTCTTCTACTGTTGCACCTTGTACAACTTCACCATTTACAAGTGCAAATGGACCTTCAAAACAAATGCCACAATACCCTAAACACCCATATTCCATGACATCTAAATTAGGATCTTTTTCTAATTTTTCTAAAGCCGCTTGCGAACCGCTTGCAAGGTTACCTACACAAAATTCGATTAATGGTTTAATCAAAACTCTCCCCCCTGTATCTCTAAACAAATTACCATTTACTTTAGCAGGCATGAAATGCATACCTAATTTGCGAAACGGATAAGTAACCCTTTGTTACCATTCCACTTTATTTATAAGAAGAAAACTAAGCTGTTTCTTGTTGTTTTCGTTATATATTCTAAACTATTTAGTTACTTCACTATTTCACTTCACAATAGATAGTCTTCCTTATATAACATACTACTCATAATGAAATAGTAAATAGTAACTAGAAAATGAAAACAGTTTACTTTACTTTTCTTCTTATTGTACAACAGAGTATTCATTCATGCATTGTTATTTGTTCACAAATTCGATATAATTTGATTGTGTAAAGTCAAAATATTTTATTAATATAAAATTGTATGATTAGGGGATATTTCAACAGAAAAGGGGTAATCCATCATGAAACACCTCGTAATACTGGGTGGGGGCTACGGTGGAATGAGAATTCTGCAGCGGCTACTTCCAAGCAATCAACTTCCAAATGATGTACAAGTGACATTAATCGACAAAGTACCATATCATTGCTTCAAAACTGAATATTATGCATTAGTTGCGGGTACAATTTCAGAAACGCATATTCGTATACCGTTTCCTGAACACCCACGCCTCAATATTCAATACGGCACAATAACAAATATTGATCTCGAAGAAAAGGCTGTTCATCTCGATGGCGGCGAAGCAATCCCATATGATGATTTAATTATCGGACTTGGGTGCGAAGATAAATATCACAACGTTCCTGGGGCGCAGGAATATACACATAGCCTACAATCAATTGAACAAACACGTAAGACATATGAACAATTAAATAGCTTAGAACCAAATGCAACAGTAGCTGTCGTTGGGGCTGGTTTAAGCGGCGTTGAAGTGGCAAGTGAACTTCGTGAGAGCCGTTCAGATTTAAAAATCTATTTATTTGATCGAAAAGATAGAATTTTATTCCCGTATCCAGAGAAATTAAGTAGATACGTAGAAGAATGGTTTGTAAAACATAAAGTTACCATTATACGAAATTCTAACATTACAAAAGTGGAACCAAACATTGTATACAACCATGATGAACCACTTGAATGTGATGCAATCGTATGGACAGCTGGTATTCAAGCAAATGAAGTTGTTCGAAACCTTCCAGTTGAACAAGATGGTAGCGGACGGGTTGTTTTAACTAAATATCACAATATTCCGAATAACGAGCACGTTTATGTTGTAGGAGATTGTGCAGCACTTCCACACGCACCATCTGCTCAACTTGCTGAAGGTCAAGGAGAACAAATTGTCCAAATATTATTAAAACGTTGGAATAACGAACCACTTCCTGATGAACTTCCTGTTATTAAATTAAAAGGTGTCCTCGGTTCTCTCGGTAAAAAACACGGATTTGGTTTACTAGCAAACCAACCATTAATGGGGCGTGTACCGAGATTATTAAAATCCGGTCTTCTTTGGATGTACAAATATCATAAGGGTTAATACTTTAAGGGCTGTCTACTATGTAGTCAGCCTTTTCACGTCTATTTAGAAAGGAGCAATTTATGTTTATATTAAAAGACATCAAATATAAAGATATTCTACACATTCCTTACTTACAAATTCAACAAGAAAAAATAACTTGTATTATCGGTGAAAGTGGTAGCGGAAAAAGCACATTACTTCGTATGTTAAACGATTTACAATCGCCAACATCTGGCACAATTGAATATAACGGAAAATCTATTTTAGATTATCCTCCCATTCAATTACGCCGTGAAGTTGTCATGCTCGGACAAACTCCGCCTATTTTTGATGGAACAATTAAAGATAATTTATTAATGGGACTTCGATTTTCTGAAAAGCCATTTCCAAATGACGATGCCCTGCGGGACGCATTAACGACTGTTAGTCTAGATAAAAAATTAGAAGATAACGCCTCTTCTTTATCAGGTGGCGAAAAACAAAGACTTGCTTTCGCTCGCATTATACTAATGGATCCGCCCGTCTATTTATTAGATGAACCAACTTCGGCACTAGATGGTGATACAGAACGCCGCGTTATGAAACAATTCACTCTACTAGCAAGAGAAAAGAAAAAAACAGTTATCTTCATTACACACTCACAGCAACTTCCGGAAGAAATTGCAGACGATATTATTGAAATTAGTAAAACAAACGGTGCAACTAGAAAGGAAGTGCTATCAATTGAAGGGCGTTATTGAATTACAAATTTGGCAACTTGCAGCTGCATATATTTTCATCCTTATTTTAATCGGGCTTGTGAAATTAAAAGGAATACCACGTGAGAAACAAATTACAATTGCTACATTACGTATGACGATTCAACTTGTACTAGTCGCCTATGTTCTTACATACATATTTGAAAATAGTAATCCGTTTTATACAATAGCTCTCATTACTTCTATTACTACATTTGCAATTTTTAATATTTATAAACGAATTAATATTCCAATGTCAAAAGAATTAAAACGAGTAGCCGCCCTCTCCATGATTGCTGGGTCAATTGGCCCTCTTCTACTATTTATCTTTGTCATTATCGGGCACGATCCTTGGTATGCTCCGCAGTATATCGTTCCTATTGCCGGCATGCTAATCGGTAACGCTATGACAGGTATTTGCCTCGGGGCAAATACCTTTTTAAGCAGTATGAAATCACAAAGAGATCATATCGAAGGTGCACTTATGCTCGGCGCAACACCGAAAGAAGCAGCTGCTCCGCTCATTCGGGATGCTTTCGATTCTGCTATTTTACCAACAATTAATTCTATGGTCGGAATGGGAATTATAAGTCTTCCCGGCATGATGACAGGACAAATTTTATCCGGTGTATCACCATTTACAGCTATTCAATATCAAATTGCGATTATACTTGGCATTTCTGGAAGTACAGCTTTCTCTGTTATTATCTTCTTACAGCTTGGGTATAAAACGTTCTTTAATAAAAGGTGTCAGTTGAAAGAAGTGGACTATGATGCGCGGTGAATAATGCATCGGTCACAGTAAATGAAATTATATCAACGATTCTATTAGAAATATCGATTTACCGACAAAAACTGACAATAAAAAAAGAGGAGGCTACTCGCCTCCTCTTTTTATTTACTTACGCCTTCTTAACGAACTGTGATTTTAACTTCATAGCTCCGAAACCGTCGATTTTGCAATCAATATCGTGATCTCCCTCAACTAGACGGATACTCTTTACTTTCGTACCAATCTTCACAACTGAAGAAGTTCCTTTTACTTTTAAATCTTTAATTACAGTAACAGCATCGCCATCTTGAAGAACGTTTCCGTTCGCATCTTTTACAACTTTTGCACCATCATTATTTTCAGCTTCCGCTTCTTGGCCCCACTCATGGGCACATTCTGGACATACGAAAAGAGCGCCATCCTCATACGTATATTCTGAATTACATTTTGGACAATTTGGTAAAGTAGCCATAAATTCATTTCCTCCGTTCATTATTTATACGTAAAAATCACTTCTGATGTTTACATGTCGATAAATAAAATTTGTATAGCATTTCTTTATACTGCCATAGTCTCACGTTATTGACAAGCCTACCTCAAATTCTCATTTTTTATTGTATTTTACAAAATTTTAATTAGTATGCCGCTCCCAATAAACAAAAGAAGAACCTTTACAAGATTCTTCCTTTCCAAATAAACGAGTTTCTCTCTAGAAAAACCACATATTTTCTTCAACGTAAATTTGATACTCTTCTGCTTCTTCTTCACTTAACTTTTTATTATTTAAATAAATTTCTTGCCATTCAAAGTAATCATCATTTAAATATACAGCGAATTTAATTTTCACATTTTTCTTTTCTTCATAATCATAACCAGTAAATTCTACTACGTCATAATCTTTTTCTTTTTTAACGTACTTCCAATTTGGTTTGTCTGTGATAGACTCTAAAGCCTCTCCTTCAAGACTTAAGCGAACAACGTTTTTAATATTAGATTCAGTCGGTAAATGTGCTAAACCGAAACTTATCACGCCAAATACCGCAATTACTATTGCTTGTAAACCAATCATAAGCCCGATATGAGCGCCGCCTTTTGATTGTAAATAATACTCTTTCTTATAATCAGGCACATCTTCTGCCTTATGTAAAATACGGATAACATGCTTATAATACAATCGATTCCCTTGCCATCCAGTAAACAGCATCGTCCCCACATATATTATAAAATCTATCCACATTGGTATATCAATAAAAGTAGCTGTAATTAAAGTAGGTACCGCTAATAACGTAAGTATAATAAATAACTGATACATTTTACGATAAGCTAACCAAAAGTGCGGGAAGATAAATGCTACCCAATTCCACGTATTTTCTTTCTCGGGATTGTTCACTTGTCCCCACTTAAAATCGTAATATGCTGTATTCTTTTGAACACCTTTATGTAGTTCTTGCTGGGAGATGGTTTCTTGTAAAACAGTTTCCTTCACGTACATCATCCTTCTCTTATTTCGATATAATTTTATTGTATATGCACAAATCGAAGGAATCTAACAAAAAGTACATATATTTCACAAAAATGAACGGAAATCGAATATATTCCGACAATTATCGGTTTCATATTTCATTTTACTTTTAAATATATTAAAATACTTATGAATGATGCATTTAATACACTAAGTTAAACATTTTACATATTTTATAATAAAAAATGTTTCACATGAAACTTCCCATATTTCGTATTATTTTTCTATCATTTTCGATTAGGTTCAAATGTGGGCTTCATATGAAAAAACTAGTAGAAAACACAATTTGTTTTCTACTAGTTTTTTATCACAGTTCTACATATTTAGTCCCCTTTTATATCCTCCCTACGACTCCCAAGTAATATTCATTTCTTCAAACGACTCTTTACTCACTTCCAACCCTTCGCTATCATTTGTTCCAATCATCGCTACCTCCTCTTTAGACAACGTAATTTCCTCGGTTGGATTTTGAATTTTTCTCTCATACACTAATTGTAAAAGATCGATTTGTTCCTCTGTCAGTTCATACTCTTCTTCCAACCTTTCAATTGCTGATTTCGTATCAAGCATTGGGATTTCTAATAAGAATCCACCGTTCTCTTCCATCTCTTCAAATGAATCGATTGAATATGCACCGTTATCATCAATCCAAAATGCTGTCGTAATGGAAGGAACTGTTTCGCCTTCTACTTCTTCTAATACGTATTGAAGTGCTTCCTCTTTCGCAATGTCTATTACTTCCGAAGGTGCCCCTTCAAAGTAATTTGCCGCATCAATCCACTCATCTATTCTCTCGCTATTCACATCTTGAAGACATACGATCGTGTAATTCGGATGAAACGTAATTGTCCCTTGTCCGCCTTGACTATCTTGCATACTATAGTTAAAACCATCCCACGAACTTTCATGTGAGAAATCAGGAGCATGTGCTACAAAAATTGCATCTGCAATCGATCTTAAAATACATCCTTTCCATAGTTGTTCTTTACTTATATGAAAGTTATATTTACTCATTCTCTTCCCCCGTATATATATGTTTTTTAATATTGTCTTTCGACTTCTCATTTCTTGTAAAGTACTTTTTCATTATATAAAAATAGTAAAAGCACCCTTCATACAAAGGATGCTTTTACTATTCACCTACCACTTTCGCCTACACTCCTCAATCACACTAAGCAAATACCTCTTCGTCATATCAGCCCTCCTCCAAATAGAGAGCTTGCGCTTTCCCTTTGGATTATTTCGCATTCGCTCTACCTCTTTTAATAAAGGCTCCCACTTATGAGAGTAAAGTTCCAACATATATTGCAATCCTCTATCTTTTGAAACGATTGTTTTATGATCTAACGTATATAAAATACGTCCCATCGTAACGACAGCTGATTCTACCCATTCTTCTATGAAAAATAAATAAGGACGCTTCGCTTTTTCAAGCCAGTAATGTTCTACGTTATATTTCATTGTATTTACTACATCGTCCCATTTTATTTGAAAGGGAAGGTCTTCTGCTTCTTTCCCGATAACTGTAATGCCTTGGTTTTTCAATGTCCACCATGTTACCGCGTTAATATCCCAATGACCAATATCAGCCTTACCATCTGCACAATACACGTACTCATTAATTTCATGATTGTATTTCCCTAAGTCATCAAGCGGAATATACATACCGTCCATTCTTTTACCTAACGTACTTTTCCTAATTTTTTTATGCAGTTCTATAATTTGCTGTTTTTCAGCTTCATTCACGGAATCACTTATTACCGTAACAAAATCAACATCGCTCGTTTCTATATGAAATGCTCCTAGCGCGATTGATCCGTAAATATATACCCCGACTATTTTTTCATCCGAAAAAATTTCTTTTAATTCTACTATGTACTGCTCCATTAACTGTTTCACTTCTCCTGGTAAAGCATGTTTTATTCCATTCTCCACGTCGATCCCTCCAATAAAAAAAGCCTTCGCAAATTCGCAAAGGCTTCCTGTTTTATAAATATTTCTCGATTTCTTCGTAAACATCCTTCAAACGAGGATTTCCTTCTCCAACAATTTCTCCATTCACAAGAACGACTGGATAAAATAAATCTTCCTCCACTACTCGCTCTGCGAATGCTTTTTTATCCTCATCTTCTTGTTCTTCTTGAAAATCAATATAATCAAACTGAAATTTATTTTCTTGTCCTTCATATTTACGACCAATCGCCGCTTGTAACCACTCAAACGTTTCTGTTGAAGATGGCATTCCAACGCAGCTCGCACAAATTACTTTCGTCCCATACACTTGAACATTAACCATTTCTTCTCCCCCACTTCTCGTTCTAACAGTATATTCAGATATCTTATTGCATAAGCACATCATTTTACAAACTTATTCCATACCCCTATACTGAAAAAACACGTTGTACACATGATAAAATATTTCGACAATAAAACAAGAACAGAAAAAATAGATTTTCCCCTCTATCTTGATTATAATAAAACTGATGAAAGGAGTCGATAAAAATGGAAAACCCACATATGCAAGAACAAGTATTAGAAGTATTAGATAAATTACGTCCATTCTTACTTCGCGATGGCGGAGACGTTGAATTAGTAGACATTGAAGAAGGTATCGTAAAACTACGCCTTATGGGTGCATGCGGAAGCTGCCCAAGTTCTACAATCACACTAAAAGCTGGTATCGAACGCGCACTACTTGAAGAAGTACCAGGCGTTATTGAAGTAGAACAAGTATTTTAATCTAAAAGCGGAAGCGGCTCGTTCAAAATGTGAGGGGGATGGAGCTTCTGACATAGAGGCGCTTTTTGCCTCGGCGGAAGAAGCGAAGCCACCGAACATTTTAGCCGCTGGAGCTAGATAACATCTAAAAGCGGAAGCGGCTCGCTCAGAACAGAAGGTCATTGGAGCTCCTGACGAAGAGGCGCTTTTTGCCTCACAGGAAGGCGCGAAATGGCCGACTGTTCTAGCCGCTGGAGCTAGACATTATCTAAAAGCAGAAGCGGCTCGTTCAAAGCTACTTCTAAGAAAAGAGACCAAATTTGGTCTCTTTTTTTGTACGCAAACAAGACATACTCCCCTACACTATTAACATCATAAAACAAAATTGGAAATCCTTCTCAAAAAATGCGATAATTAATATATAGTGAATCGTTCACACATATAAAGCGAAAAACATAGGGGGACGACGTATGCCAAAAATAGGGAGTACTTTTGTAACAATTCAAGAATTAGAACAGAAAAAAGAATATTTATTAAGTCTTTCACCCGTTATACCGACATGGAATACGAGCTATCAATTTTTATTTAAAGAAATACAACAAGAATTATTAAAAAAGGTAAATGAAAAAATTGAAAGACACCACATTATTTTAACTATATGTACAGATCAAAAAGTAGGAGCATAGCTTCTTATTATATAAAGATAGACACGGGTATCTGTTGTGGTATAAAAAAGAGACCTCAATTGGCCTCTTTTTTATACTTTTAAGATAGCCAATCTAATTTCCTAATGCCTAACTTATCAACTGGTAAACGAAATGACTCGTAAAAATGATTCATAAATTGCTCAGTGCGCTTCACATCATGTAAAATGATTTCTAAACGAGCTCTATAGATGCCTTTTTGTTCTTCGTTTCCTGTTTGATAGTATCGTTCAACCGTTTCAAAGTAGTGAAGCGGGAACAGAAGCCTTGCGAATAATAAGCGCCAACCAAATGAAGAGAGCGAATAATTACGTTCATAGTCTGTAATGAATTGAACTACCGTTTGCTCCCAATCTTTCTTTTTCTCTATCATCATATAGCGAATACATTCTGCTATATCCCTACTTGGGTGATCATATACCCAATCAAAAGGAAGTTTTAAGCGCTTCGTTTGATGCCATAATAGAGGTGTAAATCGTTCTTGGCAAATTGTTGCTGCGTCAGTTATTTGTGGTGTATCGTCCATTTCTGTATCGACAACATATTGAATTGCATTTTCTGCAACTCCTAAGTAATACGGGAAGGATTCAATAAACAATTGATCGAATACGTCTGAAGGATGGTTCATCACTTGCGTTTGCCAAAACCTTTCTAATTGGTCGAGCCTTTTTTCCCATAATGCTTTCCATTCGCCAATGCGGCTTAATTGCTCAACTTCTTCTGGAAAGAATGCACCACGTTTATGGAAGATAGAAAGCTCACTTCCTAATGATGTAGCATGTCGCTCTAACATACGCATACCTTTTAATAAGCAGTAATTTTTTTCTTCTATCTCACTTACATGGTAGCCGTGTATAGTCGGAACGAAAGTCGCAACAGTTATATCCCCTTGCTGGTTCATATAATCACTGAGCTTTTTCATCTCTACAAGTACTTCTTCCTCCATTTCTCCAATTGGAACAAGTACATAAATTTTGTTGCGAATCCAAAAGCTTTTATAGGGGCCAAGGGGGATTAATTCTTTAACATGCATGTGATAATGCTCATAAATATGCTGAATCATCGCAGTCGCCACCTATGGTTTTTCTTTATATATATGAGCTTGTGCTCGCCTTTCATTCCTATGCACATGATAAAGCAACGAAACGTATACAAATACTAAAAAGAAAAAAAGGTGATAAACATGAAAGACTCAAATCAACTACAAGAAAGAGCATTACAACTATTACAAGAACGCGGTGTAACAATTGACGATATTGCTGAACTTGTTCATTTTCTTCAAAAGAAATACCATGCAAATTTAGAGATGTCAGAATGTCGCTATAACGTTGAGCGTGTACTATCAAAACGAGAAGTACAAAACGCACTTATTACAGGCATTGAACTTGATGTCCTTGCTGAAAAGGGAATGTTAAGCGCGCCGTTACAAGATATCGTAAAACGCGATGAAGGACTATATGGAATCGATGAAGTCATCGCACTTTCAATCGTTAACGTGTACGGTTCTATCGGTTTCACGAACTTTGGATATATCGATAAGTTAAAACCAGGTATTTTAGAATACTTAAATGATAAATCAACTGGAAAGGTGCACACCTTCCTTGATGATATCGTTGGCGGAATCGCTGCCGCTGCTTCAAGCCGTTTAGCGCACCGTGCTGAGCATTCAGAGTAACGTGTCTAGGCCGTCAGTTTCATACTGACGGCCTTTCATATTCCATAAGCATAAACTCTCTTCCACGGCTCCAAAAAAAAGGTCCTACTTGAAATCCAATATTTTTATATAGCCTAATCGCTCTCTCATTAAATGTCGCTACACTCAGTCGAAACATTTTCGAATTCAATTCCTCAGTAGCAAATGCTATTCCCGCTTGAAAAAATATTTCCCCCATCCCTTTCCCTGTTAAATCTGGCTTCATTCCAAGTCCGATATCTACTACATCTTCTCCCGCATATAAATTGGCATCTCTTCCGCCCGGAACTTGTGCATTTTCTCCAAAACAAAAATAGCCGATAAATTCTCCCTTCTCATCACAACAACCGTAATACGTCCCATCTAGCAACTCTTCTATTACTTCAGCATCTCCTGAAAAGCTATATAACGTATACGGCTCTTCATACTTCCACGTATTTATTTCTTTCGCTTCTTCCTCTGTTAACTTATGTATTTCCATTCCTCTCGCTCCTCATCAAATATTCTATATATATTTACTCATTCATTTTTCACATTCAATTTCCCTCTAATTACAATATGCATAATTGCATGCGCACACCCATTTAAAAAATGCTAAAATTTATTTGAATCGCTGTTGTTACACTTCTTGATTAAGAAAGACCGTTAACCGGAAAATTAACGTCTTATCAAATTCAAGCAATTGGCACATGTTGTCATCATGAAAGACACTCGAAAGAGTGTCTTTTTTTCTATACCTGAGAAGGACCTGCTCATTTACAAAATAAATGCATAAATTAATATAACTCTTAAACACATTATTCCCTTTCTATATGTTGCGGCGTTCGTTGCGACATATTCGGATAATAAAAAGCACTCCAGCCAGAGTGCTTTTTACTTTCAAACAAGGAGGTTACATATATGGATAGTACTCTTGTATTTAACTTTGGTATCGGTATTGTCATCATTTTATTCGTCTTCTTTGTACTTTGTATGAGCGGAGTATAGTAATCTTTTATGCTGATAACTCCTTTAAAGTGTCACTCAATTTAAACTTTCTTAATTGTAATGAAGCAATCATTGCTGCTCCTGCTCCGAGTATAATGCTAGCTAGTGCCAATATTAAAACTTGATTATACGGAATGATAATAACCGTTAACTCTAAGCTTGATAACACAATATAACTAAATACAATTCCACCTAAAACCCCAATACAACCAGCTATCGCTCCAAGTAAAGTGCCCTCTAATAAAACAATCCGTCTCATTTGCTTCGGAATAGCTCCTACCGCACGAATCATACTAATTTCAGCACGTCTTTCATGTAAACTTGCAACAATTGCATTCATTAGTCCTATACCTGAAATAATAAAAACGATTACAACTAATAAGCGAATTAACATCATCATTTGCGATAATAACTGCTCCTGCTCCTTCAATAAATCGTAGCTGTTAATAACTTCTACGTTCTCTTTATTATTTGTAATTTGTTTTACTTGCTTCTTAATCTCTTCAAATGATTGATTAGAATTTGTCATAACTTGAATTGCTTCATATCCTTGCACGTGAAACTTATCACGAGCCCATTGTTCATTTACGAAAATGTCTAATCCTCTTCCCCTTAATCCTTGCTCAATAATCGAAACGACTTTAATCGTTTGTTTTTCTTTCCCTTTTCCTTGTACTTCAATCGTATCATGCAACTGAATCCCTAATGTTTTAGCAGTTCTCTTCGTAACGACTCCCTCACCATCTTGTAATGGTTTATTTAAATCTCGTCCTGTAATCACTTTCGCTTTTGTTACTTTTTGATAAGCAACAATATCATTCCCCACAACCTCTATCACATCATATTCAAAATCATCTTTCCTCACATTTTCATACCACTCTTGATCCGCTTTTTTAAAATCATAATTTATAAGCTTCGCTGTAAAGTCAGTAACATTTGCTACGCTCTCTTCTACACCATCAATTTTTTTAACCTTCTCCATCCAACTAAATGGTAATACTTCAGTACTTTGCGACTCTACTGGAATTCTTATTACTAAATCAGCTGGTAAATGTTTTTGTAACCCATCTTTCATGCCCTCGTAAATAGAGTTTATATACATTGTTCCAACAAGTGCTAACATAAAACCAAATGCTAGTATAGCAACAGACACAGCTGCCTTATTACGATAACGAATTACATTTCGACTACTAATCGTCGTTTCAATTCGAAATATCATTTGCAAAGGTTTCGCAATAACTGGCGCTATCATCCGAATAAATAACGGAATCGCAAATAACAAACCGACCGCAAATAACAGCGCACCTATCGCACTTGGATTAAAACCGATATACCGCTCTAATACGTTACCCGCTAGTCCAATAACAGTACCAATGATTAAAATGCTACAACTAAAAGCACTCCACCTTTTTTCTTTTTTCTCATTACTAGGAAGACCTGGCCTAAGCGCTTGAACTGGTGGAATCTTTCTAACCATGAAGGCTGGTATAATAGCCCCTATGATAGACATAACAATTCCTAGTAAAAACGTAATTAGTAAAATCTCGCCTGAAATCGAGAATGATTCTTTCCCTGCACCCTCAATATTCACCCATTTATTAATAAATGATGCGGCGATTTTTTGCGTACCTGCTCCAAGAATAACTCCTGCTAGTGATCCGATTGCCCCAATACATAAAGCCTCTAATAAAACGACTAATATAATTTGATTTGGATTACTACCAAGTGCACGTAATAATGCCCATTGCTTAAATCGACTTCTGACAGATAAGAAGAAACTTCCCATTATTAAAAGTGCTACAACAAATAAGGCAATACCACCTAAACTAAAAATTAATGGCTTCATTACATTTAGTCGTTCAAATGCCTTATCTACATAAGTACGTTGGTCCACCTTTATATTTTCAATCTTTTTATGTACATCAAAAGCAATTGCTTTTTTCATATTTACATCTTGTACTTTCACTTGAACGAGATTGAATTGATTTGGTAAATTTAATTCTTTTTGAAGCCAATGGATTGGAAAATAAGCACTATGCCCCATTGACGCCATTAACGGTGGATTTAAAATACCGACAACTTTCACAGCCTTTTCACCATGCTGCGGGAATGGCAGTTTAATCGTATCTCCTACCCGTATATTTTCACGATCTGTATACCCTTTTGTCAGTGCTACTTCAGCACCTTCTTTCGGATATCGTCCTTCTAATATTTTATAAGAATGCATTTCTGGAGAATCTTGCTCAACACCCCAATAAGATGGCTTTCCCGATAATTCTTTATAATGTGGAAAAGGATACGGTATAAGTGCTTTTGATATTTTTTCAGCATTTTCTAAGCCATCTATTCCTTTTAAACTTTCATTATTTAAATACATATCATTTTTTATATAGCCAAATTGTAAATTATAATCTCCATACCGACTTACTACTTGTTCCTTCACACTTTGCTCTACTGATTGATTACCTAGTAATAACATAGTCGCTAACATAACACCTAAAGCTGCACCGAGGGCAATCAACATATTTCGCAACCAATTTTGTTTCATCGATTTTACCGCATACTTAATTACCCATCGCATCACCTTTACCTCCTACTTTAAAGTGACGATTCATAATCTCTTGAATTTGAGTAACTTGTTGCGGGATATTTCGAAATTTCCATCCTTTACTTTCAGCATGCTCATGAATCACTTCACCATCTAATAAGAAAACAACTTTATCAGCATGGGCCGCTACGAACGGATCGTGCGTTACAATGACAGCTGTTTGCCCTAATTCATCACATGCATTGCGAAGTGCCGCAATAATATTTTTGCTATTTTCTGAATCTAATGCTCCTGTTGGTTCATCAGCTAATATAATAGCTGGCTCATTTGCAAAAGCTCTTGCTATCGCAACCCTTTGCTGTTGCCCACCTGATAACTGTGCTGGTAAATGCTTTTCTTTTCCTTTCAATCCAACGAGCTCTAATAAACGATTTGCTGTCACCGTTGCCTTCTTTTGCGAAACATTATCTAATAGTAAAGGCAGACCTACATTTTCCTCCGCATTAAACACTGGAATTAAATTAAACTGTTGAAAAATAAAACCGATTTTATGCCTTCTAAATAAAGCGAGCTCTTTTTCTTTTAATGTTGAAATCTCCGTACCATCAACTCGAATACTACCTACCGATGGAATATCTAATCCACCTAACAGCTGAAGTAAAGTCGTTTTACCCGATCCACTTGCCCCCATAATACAAACAAAGTCACCTTTTTGAATTTGAACATTAATATCTTTTAAGATCTTTACTTTACTATCCCCAATATCAAACGATTTTTCTAACCCTTCAATTTCAATAATATTCATCCCTATATCCCCTTTTCTCTCTATTTACCAATCTATATATTCTATTCAAAAATGCAAAATCCCTACTATTTTGTATTTTTTTGTCACATACTAACATTTATATTAACCGGCAGTAAGTGCCCGATTAGTGTGAGCAAATAATCAGTGCGGGATGGACACCCCCCACCGATTAAAATTTCACTTTATTTCTCACGTCAGAAAAGTTGACTCTCGCAACGGAAGTAACCATAATAGTTACACGGATATATAAAAACTATTCACATATCCACAATTAGGAGGACGAACAATGAAACATGTGATCGTTTATGCACACCCGAATACAGAAAGCTTCAACCATGCAATTTTAGAAACTGTAAAAAGTGAATTAGAAGGAAAAGGGCATGAAGTACGCGTTCGTGATCTATACGAATTAAATTTCAATCCAGTATTAGGTGCTTCCGATTTCATCTCATTTTCTCAAGGAAATACACCAGAAGATATCAAAGAAGAACAAGAGCATATCTCTTGGGCTGATAGCATTACATTCATTTACCCCGTTTGGTGGGCAGGACTTCCTGCTATTTTAAAAGGATATGTTGACCGTGTATTTAGCCACGGCTTCGCTTATGCTTACAGTGAGAATGGTATTGAAAAGTTATTAAGCGGAAAAAAAGGATTGTTATTATCTACGATGGGAAATTCGAAAGAAGTATACACAGCAGGCGGTATGTTTGACGCAATGAAGAAAACAGCGGATGTTGGTATTTTTGAATTTACAGGCATTGAAACACTTGAGCATACATTCTATACAAGTGTTCCTTCTGTGGATGACAGTGTGCGTAAACAATATCTTGAAGAAGTTAAAGACGTTGTGAATCGTGCATTTTAATAAAAAACTCCGGTTATAACAACCGGAGTTTTTTATTTCATCATCAATTTCGGAATATATCTTTGAAGTATACTTTCTAATTCATTCATATCTTCCTGTCTAATAAGTAAATTTACATTGTCATTCATTTTTTCTCGCCCGCGATATAAAAATATATTTTCTTTTGGATTTTCCCATGTTGATGTTTTATAGCCTTTTAATTCTTCGTATGAATAAAAGTTTAATCCGTCTATTACACCTTTGTCATATATTTGTACACTTTTAATAAGATGGATAGCTATTAAAGTCATAAAACAACTTGCTACAGCATGAATACCTAACTGAACGAGAAACTGTTCAACTGTACCAATATCACCACTTATGTACTGAGCATATATATACATACATTGCCCGATGAAGTACGCTGGTCCAAGTAATGCAATCCAACGTCGCTTCACCCGAGGATATGTTGCAATAAGTTTTCCCGCGCTTTTTTTCATTTCATTTATTTTATATATCTTCCATAGAACAAAGAACAAAACACATAATGTAAAAACAAACATAATGCATGACATCCAGTACACTCTTATTCCCTCCCTTTTATATCATTACATGTAAATTTTACATTTTATATACCTATAGTACATATGCAATTATGCATAAAAAAAACAGGCAACCTCTTCCGGTTACCTGCATTTCATTACATCTTCTCAATCCACTCCGTCAAGTTATGCACAACTTGCGTCGGTTGTACTTCATATTCTGTTAACTTCTCCACAGTTGTTACTCCAGTGTGGACAATAAGGGTATGCATACCAGCATTTATCCCCGCTAAAATATCTGTATCGTAGTTATCCCCAACCATTAAAGCTTCTTCTTTTCCTACGCCAAGCACTTTTAACGCTTGTTCCATAATGATTGATTCTGGTTTTCCAATAAAGATTGGATCCACACCTGTTGATACTGCTACAACTGATGTTAATGAACCGTTACCCGGTAATAATCCGCGCTCGGTCGGAATTGCGATATCCCCATTTGTTGAAATAAACGTTGCACCGTTACGCACAGCAAGACATGCTTTTGCTAACTTTTCATATGTGATGTCGCGATCTAATCCAACAACGACGAAATCAGGATTTTCATCCACAATTTCAAATCCTTTTTCCACAAGAGCAGCATGTAAGCCCTCTTCACCAATCATATATACAGTTGCATCTTGTTTACGCTCATAAATAAAGTTCGCTGTAGCCATGCTCGTTGTGAATACTTGCTCCGCTTTCGCTGGAATATCGAAACGAACAAGTTTTTCTGCAACTTGTTCTGGTTTACGAGTTGAGTTATTTGTAACGAATAAATATGGAATACCGCGTTCTCCTAATGCTTTTACGAAGTCGCTTGCTTCTTCAATTTGTTCTTCACCGCGATACATCGTACCGTCTAAGTCAATTAAATAGCCTTTATACATCTATTTTTCTCTCCTTCTATGCTAACGTTCTCACCTATCATACCACTCTTATATTAACCCCTTTTTCAAAAGAAAAAAACGCTTTACCCTAAAGCGTCCCATAACGTTCATTTTTTCTCTTTTATTTGATACGAGCAATTACAATCGCCTTCACACATGTTCGTTAACGTCTTCACATTTGCATCTACAAATAATCGCTTGTACATATCTTTTTCATCTTCACACACTTGCGGGAATTTCTCCGCTATTTCCTTTAACGGACAGTTTTGCTTTTCAAGTATGAAAGAACGTTCCCCATCTCTCTTTACTTGAACCATATAACCATTTTTCTCTTGCATAGCAGCTATTTCCTGTACTTTATACGCTAAATTACTTTGATTACTTATCTTCTTTTGCAACTGCTCTTCCATTCGTTTCGTTCTCGCTTGTAAAACATAACGAAGCATTTTTTCATCGCCCATTCGAGCTAAATCATMTAGTATTTCAATAGCAAACTGCTTATACTCTTTCGGGAATGTATCTTCTCCCTTTTGACTTAATCCATACAAATATGTTGGTCGTCCAACATGCTGCCTTACCATCTTTGAATAAATTAGCTCATCTTTCTCAAGATTACTTAAATGCCTTCGAATTGCCATTTCCGTAATTTCTAAAGCTGCGGCTAATTCTGCTACAGTATGCTCGCCCTTTACCTTCAACAATTGTACAATCTCTTCTTTCGTCGTACGTGCTTGCCCCATAACTCGCCCTTCTCCCTTTTCTCATATACAATATAAGATCCCCAAAGGAATCCCCGGGGATCTTATAAGCACAATTATTCTGGTACAAATGCAGATACAGGCCCTAATTCCTTTTCTAAATAACTGTGAATATTCGCTGGGTATTTCTCTACCACGGCGATATTTTTTTGAATCGTCTTATATAATTCATCATGATTCATTTGAATATAATCTTGCGTAAGCATTTTTCGAAGAAGAATAATTTCTTTAATATGCGCTCCCTCTTCTCCACTTATAACTCTCTCGTCCATTAAAATATCAATAATATCTTCGTAACTTCCTGGATCGCGCATAATAAATCCATCAATCATCGCATTCCCTACATCTAATATACAATCGATAATAAGATGCGCCATGCGCTCTAATGCGTAAAATTCAAACTCGGTTTCATATGTCTTTTTCTCTTGAAATGTATTTGTTGCTCGTTCTAAACATACTAGCATTTGTTCTATTTTCTTTCTGTCTACGAAGTACATGAATGTCACCTACCTGGAAATTAAAGCATTTACATTTTAAT
>NZ_JBFUIN010000046.1:0-18706 GCF_056401855.1 Bacillus sp. P4_D3 | reverse complement strand
GTTTTGGAACTTGTGCGTTGATGTCWTTTAACCACTCATATCTCTTTCGCTTCTTGATCTTTGTAAATCGTTTCTGTAAATCTAACTGTGAAACAGATTTTCCAAATAGCTTATAGTATCTATCACTCATTCTTTTACAATAGTTATAAGCGAATCTTGAAGCWCCAGCATGRTTTCTAAGCACTTTTTCTTGTTCAGGCGTTGGAATCAGTCTGACTTTCTTCGCCAATATCATCAGAAGTCAACTCCTTAATCATCTGATTGATTTTTTCTACTTTCGCAACATTCACGCTCACCATTTCTAGCCACGTTGTAGTTCAATCAGCTTTAGGGATTGCCCGCAGTTAACCCTCACTACTAGCCAATCACTTGACTAGCAGGGCTTACTGATATCTTTAATTAACTTTGGTTATAATTGGTTAAATAAATCGTAACAGTTAGTTACCCTCTGTTAAGAGAGCATTTACTCTTAGCCTTACAGCAATATCAACCAAATCGTCCTGTAATGTAGTCTTCTGTACGCTTATCTGTAGGTGTTGTAAATAACTTGTTCGTATCTGTATATTCCACAACTTCTCCACTTAAGAAGAAAGCGGTTTTATCTGAAATACGTGCTGCTTGTTGCATATTGTGCGTCACGATAACAATACTAAAATCTTTCTTTAATTCCTGAATTAGCTCTTCTACTTTTGATGTTGAAATTGGATCTAGCGCCGACGTTGGCTCATCCATTAAAATTACGTCTGGCTCAATCGCTAAGCAGCGTGCAATACATAGGCGCTGTTGCTGTCCACCAGATAAACCGTATGCATTATCGTGCAAACGATCTTTTAACTCATCCCAAATAGCTGCTCCGCGTAAGCTGTTCTCAACGATTTCATCAAGTGTTTTTTTGTCACGAACACCATGGATTTTCGGGCCATATGCTACATTTTCATAAATAGATTTTGGGAATGGATTTGGCTTTTGGAACACCATTCCCACATGCGTACGCAATTCTTCAACCGGATATGACTTTTCGAATATGTTTCGTTCTCTATATTCGATAACGCCTGTAGTTCGAACGATAGGCACTAACTCTACCATACGATTTAGTGTTTTTAAGTACGTTGATTTACCACAACCACTTGGACCGATAATCGCTGTTACTTCATTCTCATGAATACTTAAGTTGATATCTTTTAAAGCGTGGTCTTCTCCGTACCATAAATTTAAATTTTTCGTATCAAATACCACTTTTTTTGGTGCTGTCTCAATCTTTTTCTCGTTTTTCACCTGTACATTTACTACTGTTGCTACCATTTGAATTCCCCTTTCATCCACTTCCAACTTATTTTCGATTTCGTAACCATAAGACAAATATATTTATAAAGAGCAACAATCCTAACAAAACAATCATCCCGGCTGCTGCTACATACTGAAATTCTTCTTGTGGTCTACTCATCCAATTAAAAATTTGAATTGGTAAAACCGTAAATCTATCAAACATACTGAACGGAACATAATTTGCAAAGGCAAGGGCCCCAATGACTAATAATGGTGCTGCCTCACCAATTGCTCTCGATACCGCTAACGTACATCCCGTTACAATTCCTGGTAAAGCTACTGGCAATACAATTTGATACATCGTTTGCCACTTCGTAGCACCTAATCCGTAAGAAGCCTCTAGTAATGAGCTCGGCACAGTTCGAATCGCTTCTTGACTAGCTACAACAACAGTTGGTAAGACGAGTAAACTCATCGTCAGTGCCGCTGCAATTATGCTCTCTCCTAAATGGAGAGCGTATACGAAAATAGTTAACCCGAGTAAACCAAACACAACGGAAGGTACCCCTGCTAATGTTTGATTATTTAATTCAATTAACTTTTTAAAAACGGACTCCTTCGCATAATGCTCTAAATAAAGAGCTGTTCCGACTCCAAATATAAAAGAGACCGGTATAACAATGCTCATAAATAGTATTGTTCCTGACAAAGCAGCGACAATCCCAGCTTCTCTCGGATTACGCGAGGCGAAGTTTGTAAAGAAATCTATTGAAAGATAACTTATACCTTTTTCAAAAATTTGAAAAAGCAATATAAAAAGTATTACTACTGAAAACAAAATTGCTATATAAAACAAACACTTGTAAATCCGATCCTTTAAAAAACGTGATGCCATATTTTCTTGTATTTTTTTATGGTTTAACATTCGCATATTATGTCACCCTCCTAAAACGGCGCATAATATATTGCGAAATGATATTCATAATAAAAGTAAACATAAATAACGTTGCACCTACAGCATACATGCTGTAATAAGTAATCGTTCCGTGCGGAGCATCTCCTAAACTCACTTGTACAATATAGGCTGTTAATGTTTGAATAGAATGAGTCGGATCTATCGATACATTAGGTGTGGATCCAGCTGCAATAACAACAATCATCGTTTCACCAATTGCTCGAGAAGCTGCTAATATAATCGCTGCCATTATGCCCGTAAAAGCCGATGGAAACACCACTTGTTTTACCATCTCAAAACGAGTCGCTCCTAGCGCTAATGAGGCTTCTTTAATTCCTTTTTCTACAGCTCTCATCGCATCTTCAGATAGAGACGCAATCGTCGGGATCATCATGAACCCTATAACAATACCCGGACTAATAGCATTAAAAAACTGCAAATCTGGTATAACGCGTTGTAAAAGTGGTGTGACAACTGTTAACGCGAAAAAACCATATACAATTGTCGGGATGCCTGCTAGTAGCTCTAACAACGGTTTTAATATTTTCCGAGCGCCATTCGAAGCGTATTCGCTTAAAAACACGGCACAACCTAAACCAATAGGAATTGCTACGAACATGGCAATTGCTGTTACAAGGATTGTTCCACATATAAGTGGTAATATACCGAATTTCGGATCTTCAAAAAAAGGTAACCATTCTTTCTCTGTCAAAAAAGAATACAATGATATCTTTTGAAAAAACATGATTGTTTCATTTGCCAACGTAATAATAATTCCAAGTGTCGTTACAATGGACACGCTAGCAATGACTTTTAGTATTAACGGAACAATTCGATTGATTCGCTGCGTTTTTTTTCTTCTATTTGTATTTCTCTCAATCAAATGTTGTACAGAAAATGTAATTTGACTTTTGTCATTATGAGCCAAAGATGAAAACCCCTTTCCACCCTGACATTACCTTTTTATTTCTGTTAACATTCGCAGCTGTTCATTATATTTTTCTTTTGGTAATTTTACATATCCGACCTCTTCAGCAAGGCTTCCAACATGCTTAATCATAAACTCAACATAATTTGCTACATTAATTTTATTTCTGATAGATGCATGATTCACATACGTAAATAGCGGCCTAGATAATGGCTTATACGTACCCGATTGAATGGTCTCTTTCGTTGGAAATACACCATCCACCTGTATTGCTTTTACCTTATCTCGATTGGCCATATAATAAGCATATCCTACAAAAGCAATGGCATTTTTATCATTCATTACCCCTTGCATAATAACTTGATCGTCTTCAGACAAAGAAACCGTTTTTACAAGGCGATTATTTTGTAAGACAACATTTTGGAAATAATCATAAGTACCAGAGTCTACGCCTGGCGCATAAAATTTAACTTGTTCACGTGGCCATGATGAATGAATTTGTGACCACCGTTTCAATCTTCCATTTTCACTCCATAATAGACGTAACTCGTCTATCGTCATATTGTTTACCCACGTATTTTGATGATTCACAACAATCGTTAGACCATCATAAGCAACCTCAAATGGTGTAAATTGAATGGAGTTTTTCTGCATTGCATTTTCTTCTACCGGTTTCATCAATCTCGAAGCATTGTTTATATCTACTTCTCCTTTACTGAAACGATTAAATCCTCCTCCTGTCCCAGAAATACTAATAGAAATTTTCACGTTTGGATGGGCCTTTGTATATTCCTCTGCTACTGCCTCTATAATAGGAAAAACCGTTGAGGATCCATCAACTCTCACTTCTCCCATTTCATTTGTAGCGAATGCAGTAGACATATTAAAACAAAGGAAACATGTCGATAATGTCAAAACTTTAATCGATGCGCTCATCCATTTCACGTGTTCTTCCTCCTAGAAGTAACCGGAAATAACAGGATTACAGATATAAGAATACTGCTAAACTATTAATTCGGTTTTAATTGTTTGTAAAAGTTTTGTAAAGTTCCACAAAAACAACTGTATACACAAACTTTATTTTCACTTTTGTACTTTAGATGCAGGAAATTTTCTAATCATCCATAAAACTGCTATCACCTATCACACAAGACAAACTTAGAGCGTATGCACTCATCTTGTTATGTTCATCGTTTTTGAAACTACATGTTTTTTTCAACATTTTACGCTTGTCCACATTTACTAAACCATATGCATAAAGCATAAAAAAAAGCACACTATCTTTTCAGATAGTGTGCTTTTTTTATAACTTTTTTATTCATCATCTTGTGCATTACTTTTTTTCTCTTTTTCATCTTTTGGAGCTTCACCAGTTAATGCTTGTTTTTTCAAATCAAAGTAAGCGTCCATTATTTCACGACCAATATATCCATTAATCCCTGTTTTATCATCATGTACCCATGGCACAACAACAGAAAATGCTACTTCTGGATCTTCAAGTGGCGCATAACCTACTAATGTTAAGTTATATGTTTCTTTACGCTCACCTTTTTCATTTCTACCAATCTCTTTATCTCCGCCATATACAGTTTGAGCTGTACCTGTTTTCCCAGCGGCTTTATATGGTGCACCTGCAAAGTATTTTGTAGCTGTACCACCTGTATCGTTAAACACTTGTCTAAATCCTTCTTGAACACGTTTAATTTGTGATTCAGGCATATCAACACGATTTAATACTTTCGGTTCCATGGATTGAACAACTTTTCCAACTTCCTCGGGCTTCGCCGATGGCTGACGAATTTCCTTTACAACTTGAGGTTGCATACGATATCCACCATTTGCAATCGTCGAAATATATTGCGCTAATTGAAGCGGTGTATACGTATCATACTGTCCGATTGATAAATCTAATAAGAAACCTGGTTGATTCCCTTTACCTATTTGACCAGCAGTTTCGTTTGGCAAATCAATTCCTGTTTTTACACCAAGTCCAAACTGCCCAAAATAGTAACGCATAGTATCAAATGCTTTTTGCGGGATATCTAACGTACCGCCTCGTACGTATGGAACCCCTGCAATATTCATCGCTGTTTTAAACATATAAACGTTAGAAGACATTTTTAACGCTGTAAGGTCATTAATATACCCCATCGTTTTCCAAGATGACTTCCTAGGTGTCCCTTTTAATATAATTGGTTCATCTAACTGTACAGATCCAGGTTGAATTGCACCAGTTTGATATCCCGTAAGTACTGTCGCACCTTTTACAGTTGAACCCATCGGATAAGAACTCGTCATCGTTCCTAATGCGAAATCTTTTACTTTCGTTTCGCCGCCTTCATTCACTAGTTGTTTCCCCGCCATAGATAAAACTTCACCATTTTTCGGGTTCATCATTACAACGAATGCACGGTCTAAAAGAGGTTCGCTCCCTTTAAATCTCATTAAGTTTTTCTCAAGAATCTCTTCTACACGCTTTTGTAATGCCATATCGATTGTTAAATTCAGATCGTTACCTCGTTGTCCTTGTGACACATTAATAGTTTCTAAAATATTACCATCTTTATCTGTAACATTTCTAACTTCAGATTTTGTACCGTGTAAACTATCTTCATATTGTTGCTCAAGGTAACTTTTTCCTACGCGATCATTACGATTATAATCACGAACAAGATAGTAATCTAATCTTTCTCTCGGTAGCCCTTCATCAGAAGAAGTTACACTACCAAGTACACTTCGGAACATATCGTCATACTTATATTTTCKCTCCCAGTCAACATTTGTATCTACACCTGGTAATTTCGCTAAATTTTCACTAATAATCGCGTATTCTTCCGGTGTTGCATTTTTTTTAACGATTTGCGGCGTCATTGCATATCCGCTTTCCATCTTACTTTTGATCGCCAATATTTCTAAATCTTTTGCTGACAGTTGATTAATCTCTTCTTCTGTTACACGATTTCGTTGACGTTCATCCAGTTCTTTATCGTCAATTTTATTTGTTTTAAGCTCTTCACGATCTTTTTTTGTGATTTTTGTTTCTGCTTCTTCTTTATGTAAAGCAAGCCAATAATCTTTTTTATCGCGATCTGTTAACTTATCTGTTGGGACTTCAATTAAATCTGCTAACTTTTTCGCCGTTTCTAAGCGATCTGCTGCAGTTGATCCCTTCATTTTTGTAAATGTAATTGTACGAATAGGCTCATTATCTACGACCGCTTCTCCATTACGATCAAATATTTTCCCGCGTGGTACAGGATTACTTATCGTTGAATTTTCTTTTTTCTCAACTTCATTTTTATATTCCTCGCCACGAACAATTTGTACGTATCCAAGCCTTACAATAACTGCGGAGAACATTAAAAACACGCAAAAAAACAACACGTTTAACCGAAAGGGAACGTGGGTTTTTGTCTTTGTTTGGTTCTTTTTCTGCTTCTTACTCATACAAACCCCCTCTACCAACAGCTATGTAATGTGAAAGGGACACCTTCATACAGGTGCCCTCACTGCTGTCTTACATCTTTTTCTATTCTAGCATAAAACAAACGATAAGTTAACCTTCTGGTTCAGTTTGATTCTGCGTGGTTCCTTGCGCTACAACGCTGGTTTTGTTCACATTTCCCTCATCATATTTGACATTTTTAACTGCAAAATAAATAAGAAAATGTCCAGCTCCTAAAATACATAGTAAGAACGGTAAACTTTTTTCAGGAGGAAAGAATGTTACAGCACATAAAAAACTTAAAATGGAACAAATTCTTCCGGCATTTAACCATAATTCCCTGACAACTACATATTCTACACGCCATTCTCTCGCCTGTTTTGCTCTACCAATTACATCGTATGTCATGGATCCGTACGGAACGAGTAAAATGGGATATGCAACCGCAATACATGCTGCATAAATAAGTAATTTCGTATATGTAACATTGAAAATAACTAAAAATACGACCGCATATAAAATAATGCCACCAAGTAAAATTGCTTTTTTTCGCCATTCTTTCTTTAACAGACGAGTAACTAAATAATAGCATACAAATGATACTGCAGAATTCACTAAACTATACTTCCCTAGTGCTAACTCGCTACCAGATGCTAAATAGACGTATACCGAAATAACGAAAATAAACGTTCCCTCTCTCAAGCCTTGGAAGAAATGAGCACGCGTAATTCTTCCCCAGTTTTCATCAACTTGCCGCTCTTTCAATACTTGCACAATTTCATAGCGTCCTTCACATTCCCTCTTCGATAAAAAAAAGCTTAGAACGACTGCAACCGCAAATAGCATTAACGAGAGGAAGAAAACGACAGTATAACCGCTCCATTTTTCCATACGTGAAATTGTATATCCTGCAGCTATCGGTCCAATCATTCCAGAGAAAGATGTAAGAAGTCCGAGAAAACCGTTAAAAAAATCTCTTGTTTCTGGTTCTGTGATCTCAAATGTCAACAAGTTAAAAGCGAGCCAATAGAAACCATAACCAACTCCTAAAAGGGCTCCCATTAGTAAAATATAGTGAGATGCACTTTTTCCCGCTACTAAAACGACGATAAAAAAAACAGCTAACGTGCCTACACCGATTCGCAATAAAATCGAGCGATCAATACGTTTCGCTAATTTCCCGCCCACAAGAAATGTTAGAGGCTGCAATACAACGCTGGCCAAATTATACAAGCCCAGATTTACATAATTTTGTGTTTGCTTCCATAAATAAATGTTTACAAACGTATTCGATAAAGAAATTGCGAGCGTGTATAAACCTCCTATAACGAGCAATAATACTAAATCCCGATTCACTTCAACATCACCAATTACATGTTTCCACTTCATACACAACTCTCCTTTACTTCATGTTCTAGTCTTCCAAAGACAAGCTCAATTATGTAAAAGGAGAGCATAGAAAAAAGCTAGGAGAAAACTCCTAGCTTTTTTCTAGCTGTATTAACTTCAATTATTTTGCTTCTTGGTAAAGTTTTTCAGCAACGTTCCAATCTACAACGTTCCAGAATGCACCGATGTAGTCAGGACGACGATTTTGGTAATTTAAGTAGTAAGCATGCTCCCAAACATCTAAACCGATAACTGGAGTTTTACCTTCAGTTAGAGGAGAATCTTGGTTTGGAGTGCTTGTTACTTCTAACTCACCATTGTTTACTACTAACCAAGCCCAACCAGAACCGAAGCGAGTTGCGCCAGCTTTTGCGAATTCTGCTTTGAATGCATCGAAGCTACCGAATTTCGCTTCAATCGCAGTTGCAAGTTCGCCTACTGGTTGTCCCCCGCCGTTTGGAGATAGGATTGTCCAGAAGAATGTATGGTTAGCATGTCCGCCACCATTGTTACGTACTGCTGTACGGATTGCTTCAGGTACTTCGTTTAAGTTTGCAACTAATTCTTCAACGCTTTTGTCTGCTAATTCTGCATGACCTTCTAAAGCAGCGTTTAAGTTTGTAATATACGTGTTGTGATGTTTTGTATGATGGATGTTCATTGTTTCTTTATCAAAGTGAGGTTCTAAAGCATCATACGCATAAGGTAAATTTGGTAATTCGTGTTTTGCCATTGTTATATTCCTCCCGGTTTATGTATTGTCACTACATATGTGACCTACAACTTCATTCTACCCTAATTGCCATAGGGTGCAAACAAATAAATCGCTTTGTCTTGCTATCATTAAAGTAGCAAAATTCCCACTTCTTTTCAATTAAAATGCTCATATATTCCGAAAAAAAGCTTCCTTCTACAAGGAAGCTTCCTGCTGACATAATAAACATATGAAATGGATATGGACCCTGTAGGACTCGAACCTACGACCGGACGGTTATGAGCCGTCTGCTCTAACCAACTGAGCTAAGGGTCCACGATTATGTATGTACCATTAAAAACAACTACATTCCCATCGGATATATCGTTTGAAAAATGTAAGATAAATTTACCATATACAAAAGAAAAGTGTCAATTGTATTTTTCTCTACTAAAAGAAGTAAATTAATAAAAAGAAATTTAGTCCTTTCTACTATATGTAAATATAATATATCTTGAGCTTCTCTAGATTCGTACGTTACAATGATTTTACACATACATAAAGGAAGTGAATCTATGTCCATTTTTACACAGCTAGCAAAAAGCGTATATTCGCCTAAAGATATGGCGCTTTTCCGTTTTCAAAAAATCGGTAAAACCATTTTGTATATTATGCTTCTTTGCCTAATCACTACTATTCCAAGAACTTTCTTGTACGGTAGCGTCATCCAAGATGGTGTTAACATGGTAAATAAAGTAATCGAAAAAGATTTACCTGATTTTAAAATTGAAAATGGCGAGCTAACAGCTGATATTGATCAACCTATCGAAAAAGAAGATGGAAATGCCCTTTTCGTATTTGATCCAAATTCAACAGACTTAGAAAAATATCAAAATAAAACAGGTTTATTTGTTTTAAAAGATAAAGTAGTCTCCATGGGGAATGGTCAAACACAAACATACTCCTACAATGACTTATTAGGCGCATCTCTTGAGAAAAAGGATTTACAAGATTTCATTTCGTTATTTGACAGTATTTATCCAATCTTATTATTCGTTATTGGGTTCTTACTGTACTTGTTCCAATTATTTATTACCTTTGTAGGAGTTACATTGCTTGCCTTCATCGGTTCTGCGATGAGCGGTCAACGCAAATTATCTTATAAACAAGTTTGGACATTAACTGCTTACAGCTACACAATTCCAACAATCTTCTTTATGATTATGGATTTATTCAAAATAAACGTACCTGGTGCAACATTCATTTACATTGCAGTTGTTTTAATCGTTCTATACTTAACAATTAAAGAAGTTCCAAAACCGAAAGAAAAACAAGAACTATAAAAAAATGCCTAAATAGGCATTTTTTTTTTGGACAAGCATATATTCCTAGCAAAGGAGTGAAGGATATGAAGAGATTAGGTGTACTCTTATTCGTGCTTGTCCTCGGTTATATATTTTATTACGACATAAAAATCGGTACTTTACCGATGTTAAGTTCATACAAAAAAACCTCTGCTGCCCAAACGATAAAACAAGAAAATACAGATACAAAACAAAATAAAGAGAAAGAAACAGAAAAAGAAACGGATACAACTTATAAAGCAATCGAAGTAAAAACTGGCGATACAGTTCTTTCTATTACAGAAGCGATTAATAAGAAAAAAATTCCTTCTATTGAAAAAGTAATTGATGATTTTAAGCAATTAAATAAAAATACATCTGCTACAAAAATCCAAGTTGGAAAGTCTTATAAATTCCCGTTATATCAATAAGCAATCACTTAATCCTTGTCAATTACATAAAGGCGCTGATACAATAGTAAAAGTGAAACCGAGTACTTTGGTTTCCATAGCCCTTTCTCACACATACTATCATTGATGTAAGGGACTAAAATAAGAAACTTCTTTTATAAGGAGAGCGATCAATTCGTGAATGAAATGACTCAGCGTACAAAAACACGTCCAGTTAAAGTCGGTAATTTAACAATTGGCGGTAACAATGAATTAATTATACAAAGTATGACGACAACAAAAACACATGATGTTGAGGCTACAGTTGCTGAAATTAAACGTTTAGAAGAAGCTGGCTGTCAAGTTGTTCGTGTTGCTGTTCCAGACGAACGCGCAGCAAATGCTATTGCTGATATTAAAAAACAAATCAACATTCCACTTGTTGCTGATATTCATTTTGATTATCGCCTTGCTTTAAAAGCAATCGAAGGCGGCATTGATAAAGTACGTATCAATCCAGGTAACATTGGACGTCGCCATAAAGTAGAAGCTGTTGTAAATGCAGCGAAAGAGCGTGGCATTCCAATCCGTATCGGTGTAAATGCCGGTTCATTAGAACGTCATATTTTAGAAAAGTATGGATATCCAACTGCTGATGGTATGGTCGAGAGCGCACTGCACCATATTAAAATTTTAGAGGACTTAGATTTCCACGATATTATCGTATCAATGAAAGCCTCTGATGTTAACTTAGCAATTGAAGCATACGAAAAAGCTGCTCGCGCTTTTGATTATCCATTACATTTAGGTATTACAGAATCAGGAACATTGTTTGCTGGAACTGTAAAAAGCGCCGCTGGTCTTGGAGCAATTTTAAGTAAAGGTATCGGAAATACACTTCGTATTTCTTTAAGTGCTGATCCAGTTGAAGAAGTAAAGGTTGCACGTGAACTATTAAAGTCATTCGGTCTTGCATCTAATGCCGCAACACTTATTTCTTGTCCAACTTGTGGTCGTATTGAAATCGACCTAATTAGCATTGCTAATGAAGTCGAAGAATACATCTCTACACTTAAAGTTCCAATTAAGGTTGCAGTACTCGGCTGCGCCGTAAACGGTCCTGGTGAAGCTCGTGAAGCTGACATCGGTATTGCCGGTGCACGCGGAGAAGGTTTATTATTCCGTAAAGGGCAAGTCGTTCGTAAAGTACCAGAAGAAACAATGGTAGAAGAACTGAAAAAAGAAATTGATGTAATCGCTGCTGAAATGGCTGCCGAACGAGAAAAAGAAAAACAGGAACAAGAACAATAAAAAAAGGTTGCCCACAATTTTTGTGAGCAACCTTTTTTCACATTTAAATTAAAAACTCGTCAGTTATATAACCGACGAGTTCTCTTATTTTGCACATTTTGGACAACGACCATATATTTCGAACTTATGTCCCGTTACCTCATAACCTTTAAAATCTTTATTCATAAAATCCATTGGGCAAGAAGTGATTTCTTTCGTACCACCACAATCTAAACAAATGAAATGATGATGATGTTCCATAATAGAGCACATAAAACGAAAATGTTTTTCACCATTTAGTTCCGTTTGCTCTAAAACACCAATTTCAGCAAAAACCGTTAAGTTACGATAAATCGTATCGAAACTAAGTCCTGGATAATCATCCTTCATATGTTCTAAAACATCTTTTGCGGTTAAATAACAATTATGCGCCGCAAATAATCTTAGCATCTCTTCCCTTTTCCCCGTATGTTTATATCCTTTTTCCTTCATTAGGCGTAAAGCTTCTGTTAGATTCATACCTATCCCTACTTTATGCAGTTTTTTTCTTCTTCCATAAAATCGCACCGATTAAAATAAGAACCGCTATCATAACAATTGTACCACCTGGTGCTAGATCAAGTTGATACGAAGCAAACATTCCACCAATTACTGCAATTTCACCAAATAAAATGGAAAAGAAAATTGTTTGTTTAAATCCTTTTGCAATACGAATACTTGCTGCAACTGGTAACGTCATTAAAGATGATACGAGAAGAACACCTACAACACGCATTGATACCGCAATTACAAGAGCAACTAATATAATGAAAATAAAGTGAATCCACTTTGCACTCAAACCGGTTGATACAGCGTATTCCTCATCAAATGATAGTAAAAACAACTCTTTGTATAATAAAACAATCGTTATAATAACTACAATTGCTACTATACCAATAATAATTAAATCTGCACTTGTCACAGCACTTACACTACCAAATAAATAACTAAATAAATCCGTATTAAATCCATTAGCAAGTGAAATGAAGATAACTCCAATCCCCATCCCTGCTGAAAGTATAATCGGAATTGCTAACTCTTGATAATGTTTATATACAGTACGTAATTTTTCAATTAGCAATGCTCCACCGATTGAAAAAAACATTCCCATATATAAAGGGTTTAAAAACCCTCCAGTAAAGATTGTCTTTTCAAGTAATAAACTAGCTGCAATTCCTGATAACGTCACATGACTTAATGCATCCGCAATAAGCGACATGCGGCGAATTACAACGAACACGCCGATAAGTGGTCCGACAAGCCCAATTAAAACACCAGCGTATAAAGAATTACGTAAAAAATCATATTGTAAAAAATCCTGTATCATTATATCCTCCCGTGATGCCCATGTTCATGTTCTAAGCGATGAACATGATGCCCATATAAAATCGACATTTCTGCATCTTCTAACTCTCGGAATTTCTCTACATTCCCATGGAAATGTAGATGCTGATTTAAACATGCAACATGTGTCACCTTCTCTGTTACAGCACCCATATCGTGCGTAACAAGAATTAACGTGATCCCTAGCCTTTTGTTTAAATCCTCTAGTATCTCATAGAAGCTTTCCACATTTTTCACATCGATTCCAACAGTAGGTTCGTCCAAAATAAGCAATTCCGGATTACTTACAAGTGCACGAGCAATAAATACACGCTGTTGTTGTCCACCAGAAAGTTCTCCAATGTTGCGACCTTGAAACTCACTCATACCTACATCAGCAATCGCTTTTTCTACTTTCGCATTATCGTCTTTCGTAAAAAAGCGAAAAAGCCCCTTTTTCGAAACGAGCCCCATTGAAACAACTTCAAAAACAGTTGCTGGGAAACCTGAGTTAAAACTACTTGCCTTTTGGGATACATAACCAACTTTATTCCACTCTTTAAATTTCTTACTATCAATACCAAACAATCTAATACTTCCTTGCTTCGGTTTTAAAACACCCAATAAACATTTAAGTAAAGTCGATTTCCCTGAACCATTTGGTCCAACTAAACCTAAAAAAGCTCCCTTCGGAACTTGCAAATTAATATCTTCTAACACGTTTCGATCTTCATATCGAAACGTTAATCCTTCTATTTCCAATATATTATTCATATCATCTCACCTATTTTAATTCAGAATGATTCCGATTTATCTCTATTTGAATTATAGTACAGCTTATTATAGTTGTAAACCAATCTGCCTAAAATATATTCTTTATTTCAAGAAACCTTATTATTATAACAAAAAGCAGAGAAGAATTCTCTGCTTTCAAAAGATATTACAATTAACTTTTTAGTGAATTGCTGATTTAAACTTACCACCATTTGTCTCTTGTGTATTCATAATCGTAACAAATGCGTTTTCATCAATTTCATGCACAATTGATTTTAACTTCGTCACTTCCAAACGTGTTACAACTGCATAAATAACTTCTTTTTCTTTATCTGTATAGCCACCTTTAGCAACAAGTTTTGTTGTTCCACGACCAAGGCGGTGTAAAATTGCATTTGATACTTCCTCATATTGATCCGATACGATTAAAACTGCTTTCGTTTCGTCTAATCCTTGAATTACCGTATCAATTGTTTTGAATGCGATATAGTACGTCATAACAGAATACATCGCTTGTTCAACACCAAAAACAAATGCTGCCCATGCAAAAATGAATAAGTTCACAAACATTACGAATTCACCAACAGAAAACGGTAATTTCTTCGTTAATAGAATTCCCATAATCTCCGTTCCGTCTAACGATCCACCATGACGAATAACAAGTCCTACACCAATCCCTAAAATAAGACCGCCGAAAACTGTTGCTAAAATCGGCTCTGTTGTAAATGGCGGTATAGCATGCAACGTTGATTCAATAAATGCTAAAGCTACAATTCCAAATGCTGAAGATAACATGAATGTTTTTCCAATTTGCTTATACCCGGAGTACATAAAAGGAATGTTGAGGATAACAACTAAAGTAGAAAAACTTAACCACCAAATATTAGGAGTAAGATAATCTAATATAAGAGAAATACCAATAATTCCACCATCAATAATTTTATTTGGCATTAAAAACAGTTCAATCGCTACCGCCGCACACGCTGCCCCAAAGACAATCATAACTAAACGATATACAAGATGAATAACACTTTCTTTTCGATGTTGCTTTTTCTCCATAAGTCCTCCCTATACTCTTTATCTATAGTTTCGTTCTTATATTATAACATAAGCTTCTTTTCCCCATTGAAAAAATGCACCTTGATACGAATATGTACAAGCTATGCTTACATATATTTCGATAGAAGAACGTGTGAAGGAGGACAACACGATGAACCTCATTAAACAAATTGTGAACAAAAAATTAAATCATATTTCTACAAAAGAGTTATTGAAATATAGTAAAGAATATGAAGTTTCAATTACGACTGCGCAAGCTGATCAAATTGTTTTACTTATGAAGGGAAAAAATATTAACATTTACGACAATAACGAACGACTAGAGCTCTTAAAACAAATAGCAAAAGTAACCTCCCCTGCTACTGCCCAACAAGTAAATACTTTATTTCAACAACTACTAAAATAAGGAGGGGAAAATCCCCTCCTTATTGCGCTTTAATTTTTTCAAGAATTCCTTCATCAAAAGTACCATTTTTCAGCATTTCAATTTCTAATTTATATGGTGGCTTCTTATCTTTTTTATCTTCACCTACATACGGCGTTTCAAGAATTTTTGGTACGTGCGTAAGTTGTGGGTGATACACAATGTGATGCAACGCCTTATAGCCAATATGACCAAAACCAATATTCTCATGACGGTCTTTTCCAGCTCCGCGTACATTTTTGCTATCGTTAATATGAAGTACTTGTAAACGATTTATCCCAACAATTTTATCAAATTCGTTTAACACACCGTCAAAATCATTTACAAGGTCATAACCTGCATCATGCGTATGACACGTATCAAAACATACAGATAGTTTTTCATTATATTTCACACCATCAATAATTTTCGCAATTTCTTCAAAGCTACGACCGCATTCTGTTCCCTTTCCTGCCATCGTTTCTAGCGCAATATTAACCGTCTGTTCTGGCGTTATTACTTCATTAAGCCCTTTAATAATTTGTTGAATACCAGCATCTGCTCCTGCACCAACGTGAGCTCCTGGGTGAAGAACAATTTGTGTTGCTACCCCTAACGCTGCCGTTCTTTCAATTTCCATACGCAGAAAATCAACACCTAATTGGAACGTCTCAGGTTTCGTCGTATTCCCAACATTAATAATATACGGAGCATGGACGATAATTTCCTCAATACCGTTTAGTTCCATATGTTTTCTTCCTGCTTCTATATTCAATTCTTCAATTGGTTTTCTTCGTGTATTTTGTGGCGCACCTGTATAAATCATGAACGTTGTTGCACCGTATGAAACAGCCTCTTCACTTGCTGCTAATAACATCTTCTTACCACTCATTGAAACATGAGATCCTATCTTTAACATACAATCACCTCTTCAATATACAATAGATATAATGATAGCATAATTTGTAGAAATATGTAGCGAATTGTTTGTTCACACAAAAGGCACTACATAGATTAAACTGACTATTTAAACACTCTGCACTCTATACTTAAATTAACCCAATAAAGTGAAACTTTAGTCAACGTTTTTTCTACCCCTCACTAATTATTAGTCTGCATTAATCGATTTTCTCTCAAGTAGTGAGATAAAAAAAAATAAGGGAAATCCCTTATCTTTTTTTATTGCTATATTTTTTCTTCACTTTGTCACGTTCTGTTGCAAGTTTTCGTTTATAGTTTGGTTTTACTTTTTTCGGCTTTTTAACAACTTTTGTTGCCATAACATCTAGTCCATCATTTGGTTTTTTACGGCTCTTACGACGACGACGGTCACCTAAATCCGCCCATTCATCTCCGCGTAAATCTACATGCTTAAACTCGATATGACGTTGTTTTTCCAAACTATCTAACGCTTCTTCATTTGCTGGATCATAAATCGTTACCGCAATACCTGAATGACCCGCACGTGCAGTTCTTCCAACGCGGTGAACGAAGAAGTCTAAATCTGATGGAAGTTCATAGTTAATAACATGGCTAATTCCTTCAATATCAATACCGCGTGCCGCCAAATCTGTTGCGACAATGTATTGGAACTCTAAATCACGAACTTGTTTCATCATTTTTCTACGATCACGTGGTGATAAATCACCGTGTATACGTCCTACTTTTAACCCACGTTCTGCTAATCCATCGGCTACTTCGTCAGCCTTCTTCTTTGTGTTTGTAAAGACAATTGCTAAATATGGTTTAAATTGAAGTAGCATATTTTTCACTAATTCAGTTTTATTACGGTGTCTTGAAGGCACAAGGTAATGATCAATATTTCCTGCTGCAACTTGCTTCGGATTAATATGAATATGTTCTGGATTCTCCATATATTTCTTCAAAAATGGTTTTAATTTTTGAGGAATTGTTGCAGAGAAAACTAACATTTGCAGATTTTTAGGCATACGTGCCGCAATTTTATCTACATCTTGAATGAATCCCATATCAAGCATTAAGTCCGCTTCATCGACAATAATAGTATCCGCTTTATAAACAAATAGCGCCTTTTCTTCTACTAAGTCTTTAATACGTCCTGGCGTTCCAACTACAATATGAGGTTGTTTTTTCAACTTTTCAATTGATCGTTGTTTATCAGTTCCGCCAATTAAACAGCGTGCTGTAATCATTTGATCTTCTGCACAGAACTTTGTTAGTTTCACAATTTCTTCGTAAATTTGTTGTGCTAACTCACGAGTAGGCGCTGTAATAACAAGTTGTACTTCTTCACGACTTGCATCAATTCTGTTTAATGTAGGAAGTAAGTATGCATGTGTTTTCCCAGAACCAGTTTGGGATTGTCCAATTATACTCACACCTTTTTTCACAACCGGGAAAATTTTCTTTTGAATTCCTGTTGGCTCTGTAAAGCGTAGTTCACGAACTGCATCTATTAAAAATGGTTTAAAATCATACTGTGTAAAAGTTTGTAGTGTCATAAGTTACACCTTCTTTCTAAAATTTCTACTGCGCACAAATCAGTCAAGTCTACATTATATCGAAATCTACAAGTAAAATCCATCTTTAGTTTAGGTTTTTATCTCAAAAACTAACCTTCTTTCCTTCCATTGCATATTGTATGTGTATATACCTAACTGAAGAAAGGAGGATTTCTCATATGTATCCGAAATCCCCAATAGGACAAATGTATCCTAATCAAGGACATCATTCTTATACACCATACCCAATTCCACAACTACCACCGATGGCACAAAAAAAGAAAAGTTTTCTTTCTAAACTCTTTAAAAAACACGATCCTACGGAGCCTTTCATGCAAATGGTCCCTCCCTATCGGCAAACAGATGGGCCACCGATGATGTACCAGCAACAGCAACAGCAATACCAACAGCAATACTCACAGCAATATCAACCGTATATGCAGCAACATCCCCAACAAATGATACCACCTCAAATGTATGAATCCAATGACACGCGCGGCGTCGCAACAACTGCCGCTGCGGCGACATCTAGCAGCGGCATCGGAAGCTTTCTTTCGAATCTAATTTCGAATCCAACTAATATGATAAATAATATCGAAAAAGTATCCCAAGTTGTTCAATCTGTAGGACCTGTCGTCGAGCAATACGGTCCAATTATGCGTAGTCTACCAAATATCGTCAAAATCCTCACCTCTGGAAAAAGCACGGAGGAAAAACAAACTGAAGACCAACCTAGAGAAGTTGAAGTAGCCACTCCAACTCCTCCACCAAAAAAGAGAAAAAGAAAAAAAATTGTGATTGAACCCATAATAGAAAAAGAATTACCAGAAGAGCCTGTTCAACAAATAGCAACAAAACCAAAACTATATGTGTAACAATCCTTTGTTTTCTATCTCCTCCTCCTTTATAATGTAATGGACTATGCACAC
>NZ_JBFUIN010000045.1:0-18837 GCF_056401855.1 Bacillus sp. P4_D3 | reverse complement strand
AGCTTATGTACAGTGATAAACATACACAAAAACGTATAATAATTCTTTTGTAAACGAACAAAAAAAGCACAAATATTTCTATTTGTGCTTTCTCACTCTATTTCCAATCCTCTTTCAAATGATAATTAATAAGCGCATTGTTTATAAACTGAGCATATTGTTCTCTAGGCACGAAGCCATTTAATTCATACATACCTTTTCCAGTTCCTGTAACAACCTGATTAGATTGCAGTGCACTAATTGCCTCTTCTGCCCAATGACCTTTTGGTACATCTTTAAATGTCTGCTTTTGTTTTGCTTCGAAAGTAAATGCTTTTTGAAGTACTACTGCCATTTCAGCTCGAGAAATTGTTGCTTTCGGTCTAAAGTTCCCGTTTTCATCACCTTTAAAAACACCACGTTTTGTTAACGCTAAAATTTCCTTTTGAAAATTAGTTGAACTTTCAGAAATATCTTTGTATGGATTTGCTACTGCCCCTTCTTCTTTCATTTCAAGTGTTTTGTAAATAACCCCAGCTACTTGCTCACGTGTTGTAAGATCTCCAACACCATACTTTCCATTTCCATACCCAACTATAATTTTATTATAAGCTAAATCTAAAATAGCATCATATGCCCAAAATCCGTATGGAACATCATCAAATACAATCATTTCCGGATACTCTTCCGCTTTTACAGGCGCCACATTCGTTCCTGCAAATATACCTCCTACCATTGTCACAATCATCATTACACCCAATATTTTTTTCTTCATTGTCCTCTCTCCCTATTTCTATTGTATGTTAAATAGAAAAATAATAGATAATACGAAGCATTGAACTTCATTGTTTCAGGAGTACTAATTTGTTGGTGAATGTAAGATAAAATGCACATCTTCTAAAAGAAACATTTTGACTACCTTTCTGCTTTATACCTCCTTCTTTCTTTTTCAAAAGGAAGTTGTCACATCTTAGGTGTTATATAATAAAATATTCTACAATCTCTTTGTGAACTCCTTCGCATTTTTAAATTTCACTTTATTGCCACAAAAAGACGCAAATAATATATATTTGCGTCTTTTTCAATTCTATATGAAGCAAAGATATCCTCTACACTCATTCTCTATTGTTAAGAAATAGCACTTTCCTTCACCGATAGTTCCTTCTCTGTTCCCTTGCGAAAAGTTATTGCCATCCCTACGAATATAAGCACAATCCCTACTATTTGCATACTAGTCGGTCTAAATCCGGTAAAGACTGTATCTAATAGTATTGCAACCGCAGGATCTAAAAATACTAATATAGAAATAAGTCTCGTCGATAAATCTCTTAAACTGTCAAAAAATAAGTAATATACAAACCCAGTATGTATAAGACCTGTCGCTGTAATCATCATCCAGTTCATCTCTGTTAATCCTTGAAATTTCCCGAAATCTATAAATGGTAATAATAAAAATATACCTAAAAATGTTTGTACAAATGTCATCGCATATGCACTCGTATGCTTAATTCCTTTTCCTAGCAACGTTGTAAAAGCATAAAATAAAGCTGCAAGAAGTGCCCACACCATTCCAGATGACATTAGCTTTTCTAACGACACACTTCCATCTACACCAGCTACTAAAACTGTACCGATAAAACAAATAACGATCGATATAACCGCAAATACTGTTAGCCTCTCTTTAAATACGATACTGCCAATCATTAATACGATGATTGGAGCAAGATGATAGACAGAAATCGCAATTGTAATCGACATGACTTCAAATGCTTTAAATAAAAATACCCAGTTAAAAACGAGAAATACACCACAAGCTAATATTTGTATGGTTTCTTTTTTGTTCCATTTCTCATTTTTATATTGCCCTGTTACGAACCAACATAATGCTAAAAATAAAGTCGCACAAATACAGCGAATAAACACTAATTCAAAGGAAGGTAAACCTGTTTGTACTGAAAAAAATCCAATCGATCCGAAAATAGACATCGATAGTATCATTTTTATTGCCGGCATTGATTTTGAATGAAACAAAATATTAACCTCCTAAACTTTTCACTGAATATTCTACGAATTATACACTATAATCTTCCAAAACTCGAATATTCCATAATAAAAAGAAGCAGTACACTACTGCTTCTTCTGTTTTTCATATTGTTCAAACGTATGAATTCTTTCAAAAATTGGCGGATGTGTGTATAAGAAAAATTTCACTAACGCAGGCGGATTCACTTGGCTTAAACTTGTTTTTGATAAATATTGAAATGTTTTCACACCTGATTTCCCATCTTTCGTCATATCTAAAGCATATTGATCTGCCGCTCGTTCTTCTATACGAGAAACGTAGTTTGTTGCTGGTTGTGATGCAAAAGATAATAAAGAGGAAATTAAGAAAAATAAAGGTAAAATTGAGAAACACGCTAATTTTGGAATTTGCAGTGTATCTCCCCATTTTCGAATACACATATTTATAATACGACTAATTACATACATACCTATAAACGATAGCAAGACATAGCTCGCAACGCCCCAATATATATGTTTCATTACGTAATGTCCCATTTCATGAGCCATTATAAATAAAATCTCTTTATCTTTTAATTGCTTAAGCGTCGTATCCCACATTACAATACGGGCGTTAGGGCCAATTCCTGTTACGTACGCATTTAAGGCATTCGTTTTTTCTGACATATTTACTTCATATACGTGTTTAGCAGGAATGTCCGCTTTGTCTGCTATCGTTAAGATTTTTGTTTCTAATTCTTTATTTTTCAGCGTCGAGAAGTCGTTATAAAGCGGATCAATAACGACAGGCTGTATGAATGTTAAAAAGATTGTAAATGGTACAGAGAGCGCCCATCCTGCTAACCACCATCTCTTCGGGAATTTACGGATAAGCCACAAAAGAACCGCAACTACGATTAACATAGTCGCATAACTCTCCCAAAAACCGATGACATGATCTTTTATCCAGCTTTGTGTACTTTGCGTTGAAATGCCGTAATCAACGGACACTTTACGCCCAATCCATTGCATCGGTAATGCAAGAACTGTTGTTAGTAATGATAAATAAAAGAAATAAATCGCAACTTGTAAAACACTTATTTTAGTCGTTTCCTTCGACCATTTCTCAAACTTTTTTGAAATACCGAGCACGAGTACAAACAATAAAATAATCCATTCAAGAGGCGTCGCTAAAAAGAAAAGTAAATTTTTCACGCGCGAATAATCTTGGCTTAGCGTAAGCTCTTTCGCATTCATAAAAGTTTCTGGATCTGCACTCGTTCCTTTATACATCTCCGGAATGAGTTCATGATTCCATCCATATAAATACCAATATATAAATAACGCAAACCCAACGTACAAAAAAAGCGACCACCCAATAACTTTCCTCACGCTATTCCCTCCTCTATGCTGCCTGTCTATTATTATTGTAAGTTCGTACATGCTAAATTAGAACAAGCTAATCGTGAGAATTGTTCTAGCCCGTTCAATTTACATAAAAAAACTCTTCTATTACAAGAAGAGTTTCACCTATTTTCAAATATTTTCTTCGGCTCATAATCTAGTATAAGAAATGTACTTACAAACAAGCGCCTTTTATATATCGTATATATTCATAGTCCTTAAAAAATAGCGTCGTTATAATAGTCCGCCTTAAGGAAGTACATCTATTAACAAACTAAAATCTTGCAAAGAAAAAGAACTATATTTCATAATACCTTGTACAGTTAAAAGTAAAATAAGACCAATCACACACATGTAATTTATACTTTCTTCATGCTTTTTCTCAGCAACTACTCCGCCCGTTATGCATAAAATGCCTAATAAATGGAGCGCTAAATACATAAAAAAGTAAGCTTCCTCCCAGCGAAGAACAACATTTACTGTCGTAATCAATACTAAACTCAGTACAATCAAATAAAAAAACTTATTTGAAGATATTGTTTCATTCATATAATTTTATACATCCCTTTCAAATTTCGAATTAATGATGTTTCAAAGCTATAAAGTAAATGATTGTTTTCATACTATAAAACAAAAGGAAAGCCACTATTACTTTCACGAATATTTTATGAACCCACATATACTTCTCTTCATTTTTTCTGAAGATGCGCTTCATCATTTCTTCTACAATTAGACCAAATATTAGTAAAACCCCTAACACAATAAGAAGAGAAATAATATTTTCTTTTAAATGAGTACTAGAAAATAAGTAGTACTCTGGAAACACAATCGTATCTACTACAGGTTGAAGCCAATGGCAAACGTTTCTATCACACATATCTGTAATAGACGTAGAATCTATAATGTCTTTCAATATTTTTTCAATCGTCTTCTTCATCTCATTTATTCCCCACTACGTCTGAAAAGATTTTTTCCTGCTCTACATATATAGCTGGCATTTCTTTACTCCAATATTTGCGGTTAACAAATAAAAAGATGAGTACTAAGTTTAATCCCGTTATAAAAATAATAAGTCCTGGAAAGAACGTCGTATAGTTTGAGAAATCTGCAAAACTCATGATTTTTTCTCTACTTACTAGGAAAGATGCACAAAGTACAAATGTATTGTTTAACATGTGTATCGCAATTGGCATGAGTAAACTTTTCGTACGAATATATACGATTGATAATACGATACTAAATACGGCGGCACCGAGAAAATCGACATGTAATATCGCAAATAAAAGTGCCACTGCAATCATCGCTATACTCGTTCCCCATTTTGCAGCAAAGCGCTGAAGTAAAAATCCACGAAAAACAAATTCCCCAATAATAGGCGCGATAAATACAACCATAATAAATTGATATACATATCCCCCGGTACTATCTATAATCGGTTCATGCAAGGCATTCATAATAAAATCTGGTGTAATCCATGCAAAGCTGTACATGTACAAAATAAGATAGCCGTAACTAAACATACAAAGCATAATCGCGATGTACAAAACTTGCACCAAGTTAAATGTTTCATTTTTATTAACAAATAATGAAAATGAAACACGGTGCTTTCTATACTCATAAAAAATCCATGCAATCGGAAGGATATAAAATATAAGTATATTTATAAAAGAAGAATTTTGTATATGAAATGTACTTTCTAACAATTCCCCACTACTTCTCGCTACTAAAATTAATAGTGCAAATACAATTAAAAAATATCTAGCTCGCATCGTTTGAAACGGATTCACACTCATCTCCTCCCCTATGTTACTTTTATCATATCATTTGATTCTTAATTTTTTGTGAAAGAAAACCTTAAATTTTCCTTAAAAATTCCATATGTTACAAAAAGATGATATGATATTCGAGGAAATTAAGGGGGATTCTTATGTATCAAGCACATATATTACTCATCGATGATGAAACAGCAATTTTACAACTACTAACTACCATTCTTGAAAAAGAAGGTTTTTCYCATATTACAACTGCAACATCAGCTGAATTAGCTTTATCTCTCACCGAAAAAAACAATTACGATTTAATTATTTTAGATGTCATGCTTCCTGGACAATCTGGTTTTGATATTTGTCCGATTATTCGCCAACAAACAGATTGTCCGATTTTCTTCCTATCAGCGAAGGCATCTGATTTAGATAAAATATCTGGATTTTCATACGGTGCAGATGATTATATTACGAAGCCATTTAATCCATTAGAGGTCGTAGCTCGTATGAAAGCACAACTTCGAAGACATATGAAACAAACAGTACCACACGAACAAAACGCACACTCCATTTCATTTGGGAGATTTGAAATTGATCAACATTCTGCGGAACTAACAGTAGATGGGAACGTTGTCGAATGTTCCGCTCAACTGTTTCAACTACTACTCTTCTTTTGCGAGAATCCGAACTACGTATTTTCGAAAGAAGAAATATACGAAAAAGTTTGGGGAGCACCAGCCTATAATGGCGATGACAATACTGTTATGGTTCACATTCGAAAACTACGTGAAAAAATTGAACAAAATCCAAGTAATCCATTGTACATCAAAACGGTTCGTGGACTTGGCTATAAGTTCGTTACAAAGTAGGGTGACGATATGAATTTTAATAAACGGCTTATCATCCAATTTATACTGCAACACGTTTTTGTTTTAGTTACATTACTTATTGCTGTAGTCGCTGCTTTCACTTATTTAATTTTTCTTGTTACTAGCATTTCATACGAACCTAATATTCCGGATTCTGATAGTTTTACAATTTCAAGATATATCTCTTCAGAGGATGGCGATATTACGTTAAAAACGGAAGTAAAAGATTTAATTAAAGAGAAAAATGATTGGATTCAGATTGTAGAAGAAAACGGAAAAGTTCTCTATCAATTTAATACACCAAGTGATGTCCCAACTTCTTATACAAAAACATCTTTACTCGCACATATACAGAATCATATAGAAAGCCCTTATACATTTACATATTGGGAAATTGAAGTAGAAGAAAAGAACGTACTTGTTATTTACGGCGGTATGTTAAAAAGTAATGCATTATTAAAAACAATTCAGAAAGAACACCCTTCTGTATCTACAGATTCATTCACATTAACGGAACAAGAAAAACAGTTACTCTCTAAAGAAAAAGCAACACTGCAAATATTTAATCATAATGGCGAAGAGGTTTTTTCCTATCCAACTGGAAAGAAAAAAACACTTTCAACAATACAGACTGCTCTTAACGAAAAAGAACCGTGGAATCATAAAGAAAACACGTCTAGCTTTTACGATGCAAATAGTGGTCAGCTTCTCGTCATTACAGCAAAAAATGAACGCTACTACCCAGATGACGAAATTGAGGATGTATTTACTAAGAAGTTTCTAATCGGATGCGGATTAATCCTTCTTATCGTCTTTGTTTATTTAGTCATTCTATCTATTTGGTACGGAAATAAGTTTGGGAAACCGTTACTACACGCGATGCGTTGGCTTAAAAATATCGCTGGTGGAAAATATGAAGAACCTGTTAGTAAAAAAGGAAAACCAGTTCGATTCAGGCGATCCGGTAAAGAAAAATGGTCATTTCGCTTATTTAGAGATGTTACTAGTTCACTAGAGCACCTTTCTATAACACTCAAAAAAAATGATGCGATGAGGCAAGTACTGCAGCAAACACGTGAAGAATGGATTACTGGTCTCACACACGATTTAAAAACACCGCTTAGCTCTATATACGGCTATGCATTATTACTAGAATCGAAGCAATATAATTGGACTGATCAAGACATTCAACAATTTGGCCATGTAATGAAAGAAAAATCTCAATATATGACTACATTAATTGACGACTTAAGCTTAACATATCAATTAAAAAATGATACTCTTCCTGCACAACACGTAAATGTTGAAATTAATCAGTTCGTCCAAAAAGTATTATTACAATTTATTAATAACCCGACACTACAAAATCAAAACATTGAATTCGTGCCAAGTTCAAGCAAAATCCAATATTTTATTGAAGAAAAATGGTTCCAACGTATTATCGAAAACTTATTAGCAAACGCTGTAAAACATAATAATGAAACAACAAACGTAATCGTAAAACTTTCGCAAAATACAAATTCATTTACACTATCTATTTCAGATGATGGAAAAGGTATGGACGATAAAACGAAGGGGCTTCTATTCGAGCGATATTACAGAGGAACGAATACAGAAGAAAGCAACATTGGAACTGGCCTTGGCCTCGCCATTACAAAACAGCTCGTTCTTGCTCATAACGGAACGATTTCCATTGATAGTGAACTTGGAAAAGGAACGACGATTATACTTGTGTTTCCGTTTAGTTCGTAGGAAAAGGTGCTATATGGCGCCTTTTCTGTTTTTGGTAATTATTCGGTGAATAAACTTATATTGAGTGTCTTTTATTTTCTCTTTTCCGGTTAATTTGTTGGTAAATGAAATTATATCGACGATTTTCTAAATATATCAGCGATTTTCAATATATATCGACTTACCGACAAAAACTGACAATAACAGTCTTCTTCCCCTACTATACAAATTAAAAATAAAACTATTAACAAATACATTTCCCTTTTATAAAAAAAGCGAACCATCTCTCAATGACTCGCTCTTAATCTATTACTTTTTCTTCACCGGTATCCAAAGCTCAACTTGAGCGAACTCACTCTTATCTGCATGGCAACGCTCATCGTATTGTTCAAACTCTGTAACTCCGCAATGTTCATATCCTGAATGCGGGAACCATTCTGAGAACACTGCATTCCACGTTTGATGAATAGACGATACCATTTCTTCATGAGGAACTTTTGGTGTTGTAAATACTGCATACGTTGCGGATGGGAATGTACGCTTGGCAATCGCATTTGGTACATTTTCAAAATCTGTAACTTCCATTCCAATAATATAAGTGAAGTCTCCTGTTTCTAAATTAAAATCGGTACATAATCCAAGCTCTACCCATTGGCTCGTATCTTTACGATTTGGAATCGTCGTTCCAAGATCCTTTTGTAAATACTCTTGCCAAAAGGCAGGGATATCTTGATGATTTTTCCCTTCTTTACTTGTCGTCTTCAGCTCATAACCCGCCATTAAAAATTCTGGTTTATTTACAATACGATATTCCATTTGTATGCCCCCTAAATATGGATTTAATTTTCTTTGTTTTACATTCACTCTATAATACATTGGTGTTTCAATTTCTTGTTTTCGATATTCACTTGGTGTCATTTGAAATAATTTTTTAAAGGCTCTCGTGAACGTCTCGTGAGATTGAAAGCCATGCTCAAATGCGACATCAATAATTTTTTCATCCGTATGAGAAAGTTGATAAGCTGCCCGGGCTAACCTCCTCTTCCGAACATACTCCATTACTGTATCGCCTACTAACGCCTGGAATACGCGATGAAAATGTGATTCAGAAAAACATGCAATGCGAGCTAAATTACGTAGCGTTTGCTTTTCCATTACATCTTCTTCAATATAATCAATTGCCCTTTGAATTTGAGTTTCATAGCTTTCCAACTCTGTTCACCCGCCTTATATGTATTATGATAAAAGAGAATCCTATCCAATTCTTGACGTTTTTTACTATAATTCCATAAAAAATGTAACTTTTTTATATGTATTTCGTTGTTATGTATGAAGGGAGGGAAATGTAGTGACACAAAGTCAATCATTAGAAGACATTTACTCAGAGCACATGCATGATTTATTTCGCTATCTTCTCTCCCTAACCGGAGATCCCCACCATGCTGAAGATCTCATGCAAGAAACTTTTTACCGAATGCTCGTCCATATTGACTATTATAAAGGAGCAGAAATTAGGCCATGGTTATTTACAATTGCCTACAACGCCTTTATCGATTGGTACCGAAAAGAAAAGAAATATAAAACAACCAAAATCGAAGAATTCCATTTACCAAACGTGCCAAGTACAGAGCACTCTTATTTCGTAAAACATGAAATTACTAGTTGGTTACAAAACATATCCTCACTTCCGCTCGAAAGACGAAATGTGTTGCTACTACGAGATTACTACGGATTCTCCTATAAGGAAATAGCAGAAATGACCGGTCTCTCGTTAGCAAAGGTGAAAATTGAATTACACCGAGGACGAAAAGAAGCAAAAATCATAAAGGAGTGATGCAGATGGGCTGTGCAGAGTTTAAAAACCTGTGGGAGAAATATGCAGACGGAACACTCACACATGACGAACAAGAAAAATTAGAAAGTCATATTGAGACATGTGAAGAGTGTGAAGTGCATTTGGATGAATTGCTTGCGAAGAGTGAGCCAGTAAAGAAAAAGTTACCGCCAAAAGATCTTAAAGTTCCTTTTTGGAGGATTAAATGGAAACATCGTTTGCAGATGTTTGGTTTTATACTATCAATTTGCATCATTATATATATGATCGGCGGAGTATTATCTGCCTTTTATTTTCAAGCTAATAATGATAAAAGGCTAGAAGAAATAAGAGAGGTTCCCTCCCTTGCACTTGAAGCAACTATCCCAAATAGCCGCGTTACGGGGGGCGGAACAAGTGTAGAAACTTTCTTCCGTACGCACAGCCACTTTAATTTAGTGAAAACGGTTGGTAAAAAAGAAATGCCACTCGGTACATTAGAAACAAAGAGCTTCCTATCATCTTTAGATGTCACAAACAAATCTTGGATGAATACATTTTATCAGCCAAAACTTTTCTTTGTTCATCCAAAAACAGAGCAGGGTGATTATTTAAAGGAATCTTCCAAAAAAGTATGGGATACACTTKCAAAAGTACATGAGGGAACAGTTGCCGAAGTTGCAATTTCTTTTGACAAACCTTACACTTTACAAGAATTAGAGCCACTTTTATATAGTGTATTTGAAGCACAAGAACTCCCTCCAACTCCTGCATGGTACGCTTTAGATACGGGCCAAGAAAAAACAACTGCAGGAAATTTCATCCTAACTGGTGGGGAAGCTATAGGGTTTCCAGAACATGTAAGATTCCTTAATAGTGAAACAGACACGCAGAAAACGCAAGAGGATAAAGTAATTGAAATGATGCGTATTCTTTCTACACATAAAAAAACTGTAAGTACAGTTGCTATGCTTCCTGAAAGCGAACTAAACTTAGATAAACGTTATAAATATGTAAAAGATAACGGCGTAAAAGTATACGGTATTGTCATTACTGGACCGTCAAAAGAGTTATTAAAATTACAAAACTCCCCTCACGTACGTTATGCGACTCTTGGAGATATTGAGGTTTGGAATTGGTTTGATTGATACTGAAAAAGAAGTAGCACATTAAAAAATGATGTGCTACTTCTTTTTTCATTTGCTACTAACTGAAAACAGTAATTTTCAAAATTTTAATAAGGAACATTAATGCTACATTCGCTAGTGTAATACCGATTAATAAAATTGCCGTCATAAATTCTCCCATTCCGTTATTATATAGAAAAAGAGAATAACAACTGGTAGCTAATACAACTGAAATAATTGCTGGAATAAATGAAATGATTTTTTTCTGATGTGATTTTTTAGAAAGGATTATCGTTGCGATTAAAGTTATGGGGAAGAAGAAATATAGAATAATTGAGAAGATCACTTGCTCACCTCCTTATAAGTTAAATTATACTACCTTCCATTTATTGTATGTAGTTGTTTTTATTAAAAATAAAAGGTTTCCTTACTAGTAATAACTACTTTCAAGGTAACCTCTGCATTAATTAGAAATCACTTTCACATACATTCCTCTTACCGATTTTTCATAAGCGATATCGCTCATCTGTCTTATTTTTTCTGATACGACAGACGACTGAACGATTTTTCCTTCACGAAGTAATGGCGGGTCAATGAGACGCACTTTATTTTTCTGATGTAGATCATACTCATTTCTATCTTCTTTTACTTCTATACTTGGGTGAACTTTTCTTAATAAAGCATCTACCTCTTGATCTTTACATAGTTGCAATTTCGATATAAGCTCATGATCTTCAAGAAGAAAATCATCTGCATGAATAACCTTTTTATGAAGAGCTAACTTTAACGTTTTAGCTAACATATCATTTCCGTAAATATTAATTGGTTTCATAAAGAAATCGATTACTTCTTTGTAATACGCCTTCGTAAACCATTCTGCAATTTCAATATTTTGAAGAACCATTCTCCCATTAACTTCGATTAAATCATCTAAAAAATTTTGAGCTTCTTCTAAAGAAATATATCCATATGTATACATATCTCTCAATGTATAATCCACTCGGTCTGCACATAATTCTGGTGCGGATCTTTCAAGTAACGTCCACTTCGAATCATCTAATAAAATATCTTCATAGTTATAACCATGTTTTGAAAGAATCGCCGGGATTTCCGAGTTTTTAACGACAGAGCTAAATATTTCTTCATGATAACTTTCATTTTCGTTATCAAAAACGTAATCAATCACATGAGAAAAAGCAGTGTGCGATACATCATGCAGTAAACCAGCAATCTGTTCTTCTACTGAACCACCAAGTTTTTTAATTAACAACATAGCACCAACTGAATGGTCAAAGCGCGTTACATTCCATTTCTCATTCATTAAGTAACTTGCTCCGGCCTGATGAACCCCTTTCAGCCTTTGCACATGTTTACTTAAAATTAATTCTTCTAACACTTTATCTACTTCAAATTCACCGTATATGATATCTGATATGATCACTTATAATCCCCCTTTTCAAGCAGAGTCTTCTTATAGTATCTCTTTTTTCAGAGAGTAAATAAAGAACTTCACTCGAATATTTTGTGCCTTTAAATTAAAAAATAGAGAGCACTCAGCTCTCTATTTCACATACCTATTCAAACGTAACTTCCACCTGCACAATCTCAGATCTACTTCCAAGTCTAAGCGGTGGTCCCCAGAATCCAAATCCAGAAGAAACAATGGCGTGGAATGCACCTTTTTGTACGTATCCCCAGTCTAGTTCGTACATTCTTCTCGTCACAATATGATTCGGCGCCATTTGTCCGCGGTGCGTGTGACCGGATAATAGTAAATCGACGCCGGCATCCGCTGCTTGTTTTAATTCAAATGGTTGGTGATCCATTGCGATAACAGGAAGCGATTTATCTACCGTACTCATTAGATTTTCAAAACTTTGACGATCACGCTCTGTTTTATCTCTTCTTCCAACGAGATAAAAATCATCTTCAATTGTAATGACTTCATCTAAAAGAATACGAATATCAATCTTATCCATCTCTTGTAAAAACTCAGGAACAGCTCGGCCGTAATATTCATGGTTTCCTAACACACCATATACGCCTAATGGAGCTTTCATCTGTTTCATGATTGGTCCCATATTTTTTTGAATGAACACACCTGGATGATCGTCGATAATATCACCAGGCAGTAAAATAATATCGGGCTCCATTTCATTTACATGATGGACAAGTCTCTTTAAATGCGCAACACCAGACAATTTACCGAAATGCATATCCGAAGCCATCGCAATACGTAAACTTTTACGTCCTTCTACTTTTTTCGGTATATGTACATCATACTTTCTTACAACCGGGCTATACGCATTAAATACCCCGTATGCGAAGATAAAGAAAAATACGAGTAAAGTGACTGCCCCTGTCCAAATAATTGCCGTGTCTTTCTCTATAGAAAACTGTAAAAAGAAGACTGCAATATCGGCTAATGGCAATAACATGAGCGCATATTGTATAACCGCAAACCAAATTGAACCGACAGTTCGCAGGAAAGGAAGGAATTTAAACACTTGCACGAGAATATACGCATATGAAATAAATCCGACTATGAAAGCGTAATATCCCCAAGATTCCCAGCCAAATACCGTACTGAGCCAAACCCAGCCGTTCCAGCCAATGTAAAACATAAGTAGTGTGTATACAATTAAAATAGTGAATATATTGAGATAACGAAAATTTTTCACTGCTAGCCTCCTTATTGATTTCTTCTATTATATCTTGTTATGCACGTTTAACGTAAATATTAAGCACTTCAATCTTCACAATAAAAACATTGATAAACACATCGTTTTAAAATTTTTAGGGACCGCTGTAATGGGGATTTTGGAATCTTACGTGTTAGAAGAAATTGATAGTGATATTGCGTATGTTGCGACGCAGGTTGGGGAGTTGATGAGGAGGAATATATAAAAATATAACATTCACGCAAACAAAGAAAAGCCGCACCTACAAATACTCGTATAGGTACGGCATTCCACTATTAAATCACAAAATCCTCCGGAATAAACACCTTCACTTCTCTCGGATGTACGTATACAAACTCACCCGTTTGAATGCCTAGCTGTCTAAACTGTTCTTTACTAATTTCTGCTTCTAAATACTCATCTGTTCCTTCGCGTCTCAATTCTACATATACGACAGGGCCAACTGCATGTGAGTATGTTACTTTCGCCGGGATGGCATCTATACTTTGTTTCGTACGATCGATTGATAGATGATGTGGTCTTACGTATCCCACTCCGTCTACGTTTGAAACGTGCTTATGCTCTGGTGCTTCTAGTTCCACCGATCCTACATTTAGCTTACCTTTATGGACGCGGCCATGAAATAAGTTTACGTTTCCTAAAAAGTCGTACACGAACGGGCTTGCTGGATTTTCATACACTTCTTCCGGCGTTCCCATTTGTTCAATGCGTCCTTCATTCATTACAACGATGCGGTCCGCAACGTCTAACGCTTCTTCTTGGTCATGCGTTACGAATACGCTCGTAATTTGAAATTCGTCATGTAGTTTCCGGAGCCATCTTCGTAATTCTTTCCGCACTTTCGCATCAAGTGCACCGAACGGTTCATCAAGTAATAAAATTTTCGGTTCGACTGCAAGTGCCCGGGCTAGTGCGATACGCTGTCGTTGTCCGCCAGATAATTGCGCTGGGTATCGTTTTGCGAAACCATCCATTTTTACTAGTTTCAATAGTTCTATTACTTTTTCTTCTATTGCCTCTGCTGAAGGTCTTACACTTTTCTTTCTTACTTTTAAACCGAAAGCGACATTTTCAAACACGTTCATATGTTTAAAAAGTGCATAATGCTGGAAGACGAAACCAACTTGCCGATTTTTCACATGAATATCTGTTAAATCTTCCCCCTCAAATGAAATGGAACCTCCATCCGCTTCTTCTAGCCCTGCAATAATTCGTAATAACGTCGTTTTCCCAGAACCTGATGGGCCTAATAAAGCGACCAGTTCACCTTTTGGAATATCCAAATGAATGTCTGCCAGCGCTTGAAATGTACCATATTGTTTTGATACATTTTGAATTTGAATACTCACCGCACTCACCCCTTATTGTCGTTTTTCCATTCTCCATTCAATCCAGTTTTTTATAACGAGCGTAACAACTGCGATAAGTGACATTAAAGTCGCCACAGCGAACGCTGCTGAAAATTGATATTCATTGTACAAAATTTCAATATGAAGAGGCATTGTATTTGTCATGCCGCGCACGTGACCAGACACAACGGAAACGGCGCCGAACTCACCAATGGCGCGGGCATTACATAAAATCATGCCGTATAATAGACCCCATTTTATATTTGGTAATGTGACGCGCCAAAACATTTTCCAGCCGCTTGCGCCAAGTGATAGAGCTSCTTCTTCTTCACTCTTCCCTTGCGCCTGCATAACTGGGATTAATTCACGCGCAACGAACGGAAACGTAACAAAGATCGTCGCAATGATAATGCCAGGGACAGAGAAGATGAGTTTTATCCCGTGTTCCAATAACCATCCGCCAAGATTCGCACGAGGTGTGAAAAGTAAAACGAATACTAATCCTGCAATAACTGGTGATACAGCAAACGGCAGTTCAATAAGAGATAATAATACTTGCTTTCCTTTAAACTGAAACTTCGTAATAAGCCAAGCAGCCGCTATTCCAAATATCGTATTAAGCGGTACAACAATTAATGCAACGAGAAGTGTTAACCTAATTGCCAAAAATGCTTCTTGATCTGTTACAGCGGCAATATATACATCAACTCCTCGTTCAAATGCTTTCATAAAAATTGTCACGAGCGGCAGTAATAGAAAGAGAGATAAAAATAAAATTGTTATCGTAATGAATAGCATTGGTACAAACTTAGATTCTTTTTTAGCTGACATGCTTTTTACTATTTTCTTTTCTAATAATGTTGGTTCCATTTTTTCCCCTCCTATTCGCTTTTCAGTTCGTGCCTTCTACTCCAAGTTTGAATCATATTAATAAGTAGTAGGAAAAGGAGAGAAATAATAAGCATCACAGCCGCTACCGCTGTTGCGCCTGCATAATCATATTGTTCTAGTTTCGTCATAATCATAAGCGGTGCGATCTCTGTTTTCATTGGCATATTACCAGCAATGAACACGACAGATCCATATTCCCCTAATGCCCGCGCAAAGGCGAGTGAAAAACCAGCAAGTAGAGCTGGAAATATTTCTGGCAAAATGATTTTCACAAATATTTGGAAACGCGACGCTCCTAAACTAGAAGCTGCTTCTTCTACTTCTTTATCAATACTTTGTAGTACTGGTTGCACCATTCGGACAACAAAGGGTAAGCCAATAAACGTAAGCGCCACAATAATGCCGAGCTGGGTAAAAGCTACTTTTATATGAAACACACTAAATATTTTTCCAACCCAGCCATTTTCCGCATAAAGCGTCGTAAGTGTAATACCTGCTACAGCAGTCGGAAGAGCGAATGGTAAATCGATTAGTCCGTCTAATAACCGCTTCCCTGGAAATGTGTAGCGAACGAGTACCCAAGCAATTAATAAACCAAAAATGGCATTTACGATTGCCGCTACAAGTGAAGTTGTGAAACTTACTTGATACGAATGCAAAACGCGCTCACTCGTTATAACTTGTGCGAACTTCTTCCAGCCTAGCTGCGAAGTTTGAATAAATACGATAGAAAGTGGTATAAGTACGAATAAACTCATATACAGCATTGTAAATCCAAGAGATAATCCAAACCCTGGTAAAACACGCTTCTGCCTCATATAACGTCACCTCATCCCCCCTTATTTTTTATACATTTGATCAAATACGCCGTCATCATTAAAATGCTTTTCTTGCGCTTTTTTCCAGCCGCCAAATAACTCATCTACTGTAAATAATTGAACTTTCGGAAATTGTGATGCGTACTTTTCTGCTACTTTTTCATTACGAGGGCGATAAAAGTTTTTCGCCGCAATTTCTTGCCCTTTTTCTGAATACAAATATTCAAGGTATCCTTCTGCTACTTTTTTCGTTCCTTTTTTATCAACGACTTTATCTACAACAGCTACTGGCGGTTCCGCAAGTATACTAATCGAAGGCGTTACAATTTCGAATTTATCTTTTCCAAGTTCTTTTTGTGATAACAACGCTTCATTTTCCCAAGCAATTAACACGTCACCAATTCCTTTTTCAACGAAAGTCGTCGTTGCCCCGCGTGCTCCTGAATCTAGTACTTCCACGTTTTTATAAATTTGACCGACAAACTCTTTCGCTTTATCTTCACTATCGTTATATTTCTTCAGTGCATATCCCCACGCCCCTAAATAGTTCCACCGTGCTCCCCCAGATGTTTTCGGGTTTGGTGTAATGACAGACACACCTTTTTTCGTTAAATCATCCCAATCTTTAATTCCTTTCGGGTTTCCTTTTCTCACAAGAAATACAATCGTTGATGTATACGGAGTAGAATTATCCGCAAGTCGCTTCTGCCAATCTTCTGCTAGTTGTTTCTTCTTACTAATCGCGTCAATATCATAAGCGAGCGCTAGTGTTACAACGTCTGCTTCTAAACCGTCAATAACGGAGCGTGCCTGACTTCCAGATCCCCCGTGTGATTGCTTTACATTTACTGTTTGACCATGCTTCTCTTTCCAATACTTCGCAAAGTCTTTATTGAAATCTTGATACAACTCACGCGTCGGGTCATATGAAACATTTAAAAGTTCAACTGTCTTCTTATCCCCGCCTCCTTCAGAATTACTAGTAGATGTTGCCGAGCCACACCCTGACAAAAGAACAAATGCTGACAATAAGACACCTGTACTTTTCATAAGCGCTGTCTTACCCCACTGTTTCATATATAAAGCCCCCTTAGTTTGTACAATAGAAAAAGGCACACAATCTATTCACAAAAGTGAACGTTGTGCGCCTTCAGTTTCTCTGATGAGCTTCTATTGTATTCTGTTTGATTTCTTTTCATTTTAATTCCGTAATTCATATGTGTCAACTTGGAATTTCACTTTATCGCTTCGGGGGCTTATACAAATATCCCTAACTATTCCCTTTCACCATCAACAACAAATATATGAATAAATCTTTTTTAATCATTATCAATATGACATTTCCTTTTATATTCATTTATCCATCATAACTATCATATTGATAATGATTATCAATTGAACAGAAAAATAAAAGCCAATCTTTTTTATTTTCTACATAAATACGCTTTCCGGTCATTTTTAAACAATAAATAATGAGCCGTATGCACTTTTCTCTCTAAATAGTCCAACGAATACGTACTCGATGGATCTACTAAATCCCCAATCGCCCCTGAAAGGTGATCAATTACCTTTTGCAATGTTTCTAAGTTCTTCTTTTCACTCTCCATATTCATTTCATCCATAATGTCACAAATAAGATATTGCACTTTCCGTAAGCGTAATTCCTTCTGCTCCACGTATATCTCCTCCTTATTATTCATATTACGGTGTGAACTACCCACCACTTAGTATCTCTTACGAGTTTACTTGAAGTGGGGGCTTCTCGGTTCATCGTTACTTTTGATAGCTAACGAATTTGTCTTAAGACAGCCGAGCTAACTCCCTTGTTCCAAAGGTTATTTCTTACGGTTTATATCAATGCTAATAACCGCATGGCTTCCTTTTTGATATTGATAGCTGCGTTATAATCACGACTTATTGTTAGTCCACACGAACACTCATACGTGCGTTCAGATAATGACATTTCTTTTTTGTTTCCACAACGACTACACATCTTTGTAGAAGGAAACCATTTATCTATTTTCACAAGCTGTTTTCCTTGTTCTTGTAGCTTATATGCTAAAAATGTCGTGAACATCCTCCAACCGTTATCCGCTACACTCTTACCAAAGCGAAGTGMTCGTGACATTCCTTTCATATGTAAGTCTTCGATTGCTACAACGTCAAAATTMGTAGCCAATTCTTTCGACTTATGATGAAGGAAATTCTTACGTTGATTGGCGACCTTTTCATGCAACTTCGCTACACAGATGCGTTGTTTATTCCAACGCACTGAGCCTTGTACACGTCTTGCTAATACTCGTTGTGCCTTTGCTAATCGGTCCAGCATCTGACGATAAAAGCGAGGATAATTGGCTTTCTCATCTTCGCTACTCACGTACAATTCAGCC
>NZ_JBFUIN010000044.1:0-26938 GCF_056401855.1 Bacillus sp. P4_D3 | reverse complement strand
GTAAATACCTAAAGCTAAAGCTCCCCAATTTGGAGATAATTCTTTGACTTCTACCACGTAATTTCCGTTCTCTTCATACAACACTTTGACAGGTAATTGAACACCTGGCTTTCCTTTTTCTTGTGCCTTAAACGTAAATCCAGTTTCCTCATATCTTTCTATCCGAAATCGAATTTCTATGAAGTTTTCATGTGGATTATACTCCCTTTGTTCTACAATCAATTTCCCCATTCCGGACAACTTGATTACTTTATTCGTTTCCGTATGGAATAGTTTTTCTTCGTTCGGCATGTAAATTTTAGATGTCAAAAAAGCGAAAAAACCTAAAAATAGAAAGCTGATAATTGCCATGTAGATCCATGACTTATTTCTTCTCAAATTGATTCTTTCACTCTTCTTACCGATTGCACCTATCACATTCTCACCTCACCTTTTTTGTTATAAAACTTTCATATTGAGCTCTTCTACACTTGTAACTCGCCATGTTTCCTTTTCCTTTTTTATGATGATTCGCAACACATTTCCGACTTTTTCTTCTCGATTTTGTGTTGAATCAGTCGTGACATTTATAAATTCAGCTAACACATTTACTTCCTCTTGATCGGGTTCATTTTCTTGTAAATAAAACTTCATTTCTATGGGTTTCGTTTTATAGGTATCTCCTAACTCGTATTTGTCAGTGGGATAGAATTGTTGTAAAAGTTCTTCACTCATAATGGATTTTGCTTTTTCTTTCCGCTCATTATAGCCTTCTTTTTCTCGATGAAAAGATAATTGAATAAACGTTTCGGCTGTCGATAAATACGCTCTTCTCTGTTGTTCTTGTGCGGAAGGAAGTACCTTATCCAGCCGTTTCTTTAAATCCTCATTCTGTCTTGTTAGTAATTCATTTGAAAGCTTTAACTGTTTTTCTTTACCATCACTCATTGATTTTTTACTCAAGTAGATATTAAAACCTGTCACACCTACGACTAAAATTACAAACACAATAAACAAAAATTTGCGTTTATCTTTCATTCTTACAGTCTCCTATTCTTTTGATTTTTAGAACCTTCTTACATGACCAGAAAAGACTTTTTGCCAATACGGATTATTTAAATCTTCAATGAAAACCCCTTTATTTGTTTGGCATCCAATGAAAGTATTTTTATCAATTACAATTCCAACGTGCCCATCATGTTTGTAAGTATCAAAGAATATAACGTCCCCCGGTTTCATATCATTTGCTGATACCTTTGTACCGATTTTATTTAATGTTTCCGTACTTACAGCTCCCATTGGACTTACATTCATTCCTACTTGTTCGAATGCCCAGCGTACAAAACTACTACAATCAAAAATCCCTCTTGCAATGTCATTTGTGTTACGTCCACCACCAAATACATAAGTAGAACGTCCTATCCATTGACGACCTACATCGGCAACTTTTGAACCACTACTTCCACCACTTCCTGGATTTCCTCCACCACCAGAAACGACAGAACCCGGCTGATAATATTTCAAAACCGCATCAACATACAATATATCCCCGTAACACGCTTGATACGGTACAGCTTCTGGTCTAAGGCAATGATACATTCCAGTGTGGGCTACTTTTTTGTATTGCTCCTGTGAGAATTTTATGGCTAATTCCTTTGTATATTTGCCACCATTTGAATTAACAAAATCAAAAAAACCTGTTCCGAAGTTGTACGCTTGGAGGGCTGTTTTGATATGATCCATGTCACCAGGACTCGTTACACCAGCTCTTTCTATCGCATGTTTAAATTCCTGTACACCAGCCCAAATACTGTAATCTGGATCGGTAATACAGTTTGGTGATTTACAATATTTCGTATTAAAAGCACCCTCCGATGATTGCATCGGATCACTGCCACGCCCTCCGCTCTCTTGCATCATTTGTGCAAGCATTAAAGCGACAAACGGTTCTACGCCAAACTCTTTTGCATGCTTCCGAATCGTAGGTTCCCATTTCAAAACTTCGGGCGAAACATTCATCACTTGCCCATCACCTGTATACGTAATATCACCCGTGTCTGTTCCACTATCACTCCCCATTGCTGCAATAAAAATACTAACGACTCCAAGTAAAAGAAAAGAAAAAAGACCCATCACAATTAATGCTAAAGTGATGAGCCATTTCTTTGGTATTATCTTTAAAACCAGATGCATGGTATTAAGCACCTCCTCCGAATAACATCAATTCTTCGTCTGTTACTTCTACATGAAAGTGAATATTTTTTACAGCTCCAATACTTAAAATGACATCCCCTGTTGGTAAATGTGGGATTGCTGCAATTTCACTTTCACTTAACTGTCCAGCAAATACTTTTCGTAACATATCTAAACTGTTATTATCTTGTTGCATAATAAATTTGTACTGTGTTAACTCAAATAACACTTTAATTTCATCCACCATTTCTTGTGACGATCCATCCGGTACAAAATCTCGTATACTATGACTTGCGTATAAAAGCCCTGCAAAATATTTTCTATCTTCTCGACTAAATTTGATTAAAAATCGTAGAGCATGAGCGCTTTCTTTTTTCGTGTTTATAATATGATGTGCCTCGTCAATAATAATGAAATAACGAACAACATCTTCAAAATCAAGTTGCTTTTTGTTAAAGGCTCTTAGTTGAGGCGCACCATTTGAAATCATTTCATCCCAAAGGAGATTCAATACATTAAAGATTTGCGCTTGAAACACTTCCGGTTTAAAACTGGATATATTCCGTAAGGAAAAAGATACAACTTGTTCTTTCTTGAAATCTTCAATTGTAGAATGTCCATCGAATAATTCTGCATATGCTTCTACTAAATTCATAAGATTTAATTCAATTAATTCTAAACGATGGATTCTACTTTCTCCTAAATTATCATGATGCTTTCTACCTTCTACATCTTGATATAATTCTTTACGAACAAACGTTAAAAAATCAGAGAAGATAGGATATTCTTTGGGTTTTCTTGTTGTAATTTCATTTGTTTCCCCTTTTGTATCATTCCATAATCCCATACGAATATATAATTTCCGAAGCAAATTTTCATATTCTTTAATTTCATCATCTTTTGCTTCTGGTGCAATAAAACGATAAAAAGTTGTCAGTTTAGATAAATGCTGAATGAAACTAACTTCCTCACTTTCTGCCGTCTTATATACCTGAAGTGGGTTAATTTGACCTTGCGATCCATCTAATGCAATTGTCTTTCCCCCTAGCTCATCTACCGTATCCGTAAACTCTTCTACAACATCAAAAATGCGAATGAAATGACCTTTACTTGCATAATCAACGGCTTTCTTTTTTAACAATGTTGATTTTCCAGCACCAGGCTTTCCAATCATTACTCCGTTATAACTCTTCCTTTGTTTGTCTTTATGAAAAATATCAAAAATAACATTTCCTTTTGTTTTCGTTGTTCCATAATACGTACCGTATGGATCGTGCAAATAGGAATAGTGAAACGGACACCCACCAGCCAGACTGACTGCCGGAATTTCTTTCCCTTTTCTTCGGTTCACATAGTTTTTTTGTGTATCAAAGCTCGATACGAGTGCATCCCATTCATACTCTTGTTCATTTAAAAAGACAGCTCCTCGAAAGTTATAGGATTCTAATGTTTCCATGATTTCTTTTACTTGTTTTTCTAACTCATCTACTGTTCTAGCGGAAACATAGATACGGATGTGGATACGCTTCATGACCTCACCCTGTTTCAAATCCGTATATAGAGCTTCCAGTTCTAAAAATTCATTTTTCGCATCAATCCGATCTATATTATCTTTCGCTGTATCATGCCGAACACTTTGTTCACTCAAAGATTTATTAATGGATTCAACGACCTCTCTACGATCATCACTCATCACATCTAATGTTGTAATAACGTTTGGCATATTCATAATTTGCTCTAACCAAAAATCATTTACCTCTGTTGGATAGTCAAACACATGTACACAAGTACCCAATCCATCACCTGTTTGCACATAATTTTCTTTAAAACTTATTCCCCCTTGCGGCTGAACCCTAGCTACTAAATAAGGGTTGTAACCTTTCTTCTTTTTTAGTTCTTTTTGTTTTTCCTTTTTGGATTTTTTACTTTTGAACGCAAACATCTTGTTTCCCCCTCACTACCATATATTTTTCGTTCCCAATTTCGCATTTTGATTAAACAATTTAAACATAAGCTCTAACTTTTTCTCTTCATCCACCTCTAATAGTTCGGTAGAGCGTTTAATATACCGTTTAGCTGAATCCACACGTTCTTTTACGATTAATTCCGTTTCTCCGTAAATAAATAAGAAAGCTTCACGATTTGTTCTTCCCCATTCTAAAAATTGAAGTTCTTTTAACTTCTGATTTAAAATTCGTTCATACAAAGGGCTGGTACATTCTTTGATTTTTTTCTCTATATACCGTTGTTGTTCGGTTGTTTGACATGGGAAGTTTAAAAAAACGAGTTTAATTGACTGTTTGTAGGCTTGATAAAAATAAGCATGTGAGAAAATAACAAATGCTTGTTCTTCGCTATTCTTAGAGAACATATCGTCACCTTCGACTTGAAGGATTTCTAAAAACTCCTCATTTTTCAATTCAAATGTTCCATCCTCCGTCATATCTACGATTTGCATAATTTCCGCAATACTTTTCTTCACTTTTGGTGGTGCTTCTTTCTTTTTTCTAGATAAAAAGCCTAAAAGTTTTGGATTTTTCTTTTTCACAACATCTTTCTTTGGCTTTTCTTTCTTCTGCTTTTTCACTTTGCTTTCTGCCTTTTTTTGTTCTTCCTCTTTCTTTTCGGTGGGTACCACCTTAACAATTTCTTTTGGTTCAGAAAATGATTCYTTTACATTTTTTTCGTTAAAATGAAATGCCTTTTTCTTCGGTCTTTCTATTTGTTTTGGCTTTTCTTTTTCTACATCTTTTTCGCTGAATAACGCCATATGTGACCCCTCCCTTATTGATCGTTATCAATGGCACAATATGCACCTTTTCTTCTTAGCAATGTAATAATCAACACTTCATACATCCGTTTTTGAGGATTTGTACTTGGTCGCCAAATCATAATAATTGCAATAGCTGCCATGAAAATAACAAATGGTAATTGTAAGGAATCATGTACGAAATTCCTAAGAATCATCGTTACAACTAATAAACCCATCAATAAGAAGAAATCTATTAGATATAGCACTTTATTAATCCGTAATTCTGTACTGATTTCCTTCGGAATCCGATAGCTTCTCATCGGGTTTCCCTCCTTTTCGATAATAAAAAATAAGCGTACGATTACGCTTATTTTTCATCTGTATTCTTTTTATTTTTGCTCACTATATCTCTCCAACTTTTACCTGTATTTTGACCCATTTGATAAAAACGTTTTGTATTTTGTACCGTTTCAGAGTTATGAATTCGCTCTTGCACTCCTTTTACTTTTTGTTTCATGGATGATGTCGTATCTTTAACTTTATCTGTTGTATATTGTCCTAATGTCCGTGTTTCATGACTTCTACTTGCTGCCACTTCTCTATCACTTTCATAAGGAATAATTGGGCTACTGTGTGTCACCGTTACGATATCGGCTGGTGCCGGGCTACTTCCACTTGGCACGGATCTTGGCGTTTCCATTGGTGCCGGGCTACTTCCACTTGATACTGGTCTTGATGTTTCCATTGGTGCCGGGCTACTTCCACTTGATACTGGTCTTGATGTTTCCATTGGTGCCGGGCTACTTCCACTTGATACTGGTCTTGATGTTTCCATTGGTGCCGGGTTTCCTCCGCTTGGTACTGTTCCTGCTGTTGGACTTCCTTCACTTGCTCCTTGTCTTACTGTTCCTGCTGTTGGACTTCCTTCACTTGCTCCTTGTCTTACTGTTCCTGCCGTTTGACTTCCTTCACTTGCTCCTTGTCTTACTGTTCCTGCCGTTTGACTTCCTTCACTTGCTCCTTGTCTTACTGTTCCTGCCGTTTGACTTCCTTCACTTGCTCCTTGTCTTACTGTTCCTGCTGTTGGACTTCCTTCACTTGCTCCTTGTCTTACTGTTCCTGCCGTTTGACTTCCTTCACTTGCTCCTTGTCTTACTGTTCCTGCTGTTGGACTTCCTTCACTTGCTCCTTGTCTTACTGTTCCTGCTGTTGGACTTCCTTCACTCGCTCCATTTGCTTTTCCAGCTTCTTTCATTTCATCTTGAAGACTTGTTGTTCCCGATTCTTGCCCATTTGCTACCTCTGGTTTTTCATTCCCTTCTTTTTTCATATCTTCTTGAATAGATGGAGTACCACCATTATTTTTATCTTCTTCCTTATTTAAGTTACCTTTTTCCTTTTCTTTATTTGCTACATCATTGCCTTGTGTTTTTTTTTGACCCGCTTTTTTCATTTGATCTTGCAAAGACTCTTTATTTCCGGATTCATTCCCTTTTTTCAAGCCACCTATGATACCTGCCATACCCCCAGCCGCATTTGCGGTTTTTGTTACTGCAACACCAGCCCCTTTTGCTGCACCTTTTGCTCCTTTTCCAATCATATTTCCTAGACCTTTCATTGGTTTTGAATTTGCAAGACTACCAATTCCTTTACCAAGTGCGAAACCACCTGCTAAACCACCTGCTAACATGCCCCAACTGCTTTTTAATCCAATATCTATACCGAATAACCTTTCTACAACTGCCGGGCCATCTAGAACTGCCATACTAAATGCGGCTAATGCAATAAGATAAGGTACACCATTTAATTTGTCATGGAGAAACGCCGTTCCCATTATATATAGCTTTAAAGATAGGAATATCATAATTGTTGCTATAAATATATTGAGGATATTCGATAGTACTACTTTCAATTTTTGACCATTTGCAATATCTGCTGGTGCTAAAATATTGGCTAACAAATAGTTAAATGCCAACTCATAAAATAATCTAGCTAACTTAATACTTACCAATAACAACGTTGCACCTGTTATCAGTAAAGTAAAGAAGATATTCCAAAAGTTCCAATGCCAGCGATAATACTTTTCTGGAAAGAAATCAAACCAGCCATCTTTCAATTCTGCTAAAGATGCGGTTCCTAGCCCATCCATTACCCTTTTATTTTTCAATATTTTCTGTCCATCATCTGTTAACTTTTTATCTTTTGCGAACTCAAAATCCGAATCAATTTTTTCTGTAATATCTATCTGTCTAATGCTTTTTTCTGGAATATGATTTTTCGGACTCATATCTTCTTTCTTTTTCCACTTATTTTGATCTATTACTGCAATATCCGTTATGTTCTTCTTAATAACTTCATCACTCAAAGAGCCTTTTTGCTCTGATTTCACAACCACAATTGCATCATCTGTGAACTTATCGACCTTTGTCATACCAGTACTTAGTAGACATAGCACACACAGAGTAATGAAAATATTGATGATGATTTGAGATCGGTTCATTTGTTTGTTCATAATGAACATGTAGCCAATATATAAAAAAGATATGGCTAAAAGAACGACGAACACTGGATATAACATATCAACAAACTCTTGTATCTGTGGTGAATTAAAGAACCCTTTAATCCCGAGTATGGCATCTGTAACACCTTCTAATGCATCTACAACTAAAGATAAACCGACAATTAAGAACCATCCTATCCAGCGAAATACATAATTAACGATGTCACCAACTTGAAGATAATCCGAGAACTCTTCTAAAATTTTTAAAATCTCTTCATCTTTCACCATTCACCCTCCTCTCTTGCTTACTACTGCCCTAATACTTCCTTTGCTGTCCAATTCACCCTTTCATTCAGTCTGTCAATACGAATAATCAATTTCCCTTTTTGTTCCCGATCTACTGAAAGKAAAAGAACCGCATCTTCTAGACCAAGAATGACCTCATTTTCTTCTGTTACGAATGGCGAGTAACTATCTAAAATCAATTGCATTTTATCCGTTATTATCGGTACACTCATTCTCTCTTCCTCCTTTATGTTTGGATTCAAAAAAGCACTCAAATAATTGAGTGCTTTTCTAACTCGTTACGTGCTCTTTTTCTTCTAAATCACGTAAAATTCGATTAATCTTATTTTCAACTGCTTGATAAACACCTTTGTCGATATGGTCATTGTGAGCCAACATTTGAAATTCACTGTAAAACTCGCCCATTTCTTGATTTTCAACCTCATCTATGGCTTTCCCTAACTGTGCTAAAAAGAACTTATCAACCAGTTTCAAAACCGCTAAATCAGTTTCAAAAAATTCAATAACCGTTTTCGATTTCCAATTTTCAATAGTGAGTGAATCAAATGGATTATCTTCTTGCTGAAACGCCTCTTCTGGAATGTCTTCATCAATCCCCATCATTTTAGGTTCTTCTGTTGGCTGCGGTGGCTCTACTGGTGAAGAAGTTTCCTGTTCTGGCTCTGGTGCTTCTTTCTTGGTTTGTTCTGCCTTTCTCTCTCCTAAAAAATCTACAATGAGTTTTTTCGGATCTACATCATCATGTAGGGAATCAATAACTATATCTAAAATAGATTTATCTGTATCGAACTCTACTCCCAAGTACTCCCATCTGTATTTTAAGGCTGTTTCTTCTGTATTATAAATTGGTCGTGGTCTAATTCGTTTCCGCTCATTATCTTGACGTTTTATAACACGAATAACAGCACTTTCTCCTTCTTTAAAACTCATCAGTTCATTTGATGTTAACAATGGTCGTTGATCTAGACCTTCCGTTTTATTTTTATCAGTAGAAAGACCTTTTCCACTTCGGGAAGGTAGGTTAATTGTCTGATTCCCAAGCTTTTTGGACACTTTTTCGGCTGTTTCTTGATCGTTTGTTAGAATGTAGATGGTATTCCCACAGTTTCCATCAATGGTATCTGCATCATCTCCATACTTATTTTTTATTTGTGCATACGCTTGAACAACAAGGTTAAAGCGTATATTTCTACCGAGACAAACCGTAATAATATTCGCCATTCCTTCAATACTCGGCATGTTGTAGGGTAAGAACCCGGCGCCTTAAGACCTCTCGGTCTTAGGTTTCCGAGAACTCCCCCCCGAACCGTACGTACCCCTCTCAAGGTATACGGCTCTCCGTCTCTTCAGTCTAGCTTCCCGTTATGCAGGTCACGATGACACTTTCGACAAAGTATCATTGTTTTACGGTTCCTTGCTATCATCTGTCTTTCCCATTTCTTTTTCCCTTTAAGGTTCTTTAACTTTCGAACATGATGAACTTCCATTGAGCCTTCTTCAGCCTTACACCATTCACATTGATTAGCCATCAACCTTTGAATAAGCGATGTTCGGGATTGGTAGGATACTTCCGAAGGAAGTTTTTCTATATCCTTTTTAGTTATAGGAGCTTTATTCCTACGAAATCCCTTATCATAAAGCACTTCCGTTTTCTTGCCGGACTTTGTCTTATAACTGACTTGGAATATTCCATTCACCATAAATTTTTGTTTAGCTTTGCCTAAGGTAGTACGGTACTTATTTGCTAAGGTTTTATACATAGAGTATTCCAGGAGATACTTATAACTGTTTAAATGGCACACATTCACTGCCAGTTGATAATATTGATAGGTTCCACGTATTTGAGCGTTATAGTTCCTTAAAATCTCAAGAGGCACTAATTTAATTAACTCTGGACGGTGAATTGGTTTCCATTGACCTGTCTTTTGGTTGATTTTTATTACCCCTTTTTTAAATAGGCGACTATAAACAAGATCAGTAGGCATATATAGTTCACACTTTAACGAGAATGCTCTTGTTTTTATTCCATCGCTTCGTCGTTTGGAGTGGAAATCTCGTCCAACTTTAACGTCGTAACCTAAAAATCGAGCCTTATTTCTTGTATTTGTTATAAGTGTTTTCTCCTCGGATAATGTTAGCTTAAGTTTAGATTTCAAGAAATTAGCGATGTCTTTCTTTGCTCTATTCGCATCTTCCTTACTCCCAATAACTCCAATTAGAAAGTCATCGGCGTATCTCACATATTGAATTCGTTTATAATTCTCATCCATTGGATATCGTTGAGGTGTGCGTTCTCTTTCAGCTAATAACTCACGTATTTTATTAGTCAACTCTTTTTCCCGTACTTCATCTTTTTCTTTAACTTCCCTTAGTTTTTTCTTAGCCCTACTTATCTGATGTTGTATTTTAGAATAAGCTGGATTTGTCCTTCTAATCTTTCCTACATCAAAAGTTGACTTATACCGATTCATAAAATTATCTAATTCATTTAAATAAATATTCGCTAATAAAGGGCTAAGTATACCACCTTGTGGTGTACCACTAAACGTCTTATGGAACTTCCAGTCTTCTAAGTAACCGGCTCTAAGAAACTTCCATATAAGCGCAATAAATTGTTCATCATCTATCCTCTTCCTTAGAATATAGATAAGGATATGATGATTAATATTGTCAAAAAAGCCTTCAATATCACCTTCGATGAACCATCTACTCCCAGTAAACGTGCCTTTAACCTGAATTAAAGCTGTATGGCAGCTCTTTTCAGGACGGAAGCCATGAGATAACTTACTAAAAGTCGGTTCATAGATAGATTCTAATAGGTTTTTTATGACTTCTTGGACTAACTTATCTTCTACGGAAGGTATGCCTAACGGACGCTTTTTTCCATTTTTCTTTGGAATATAAACTCTTCTTACTGGTTTTGGCTGATAAGAATAATCTCGCAATTTATCAATTAATCCTGAGATTCTTCTTTTAGACATTCCGTCAATGGTCTTTCTATCTGTTCCAGCGGTCATATTTCCTTCGCTAGCGTATATGTTTTGATAGGCTTCAAGGAAAAATAATGGATTGTACAGATTTCGATATAATTTCTTGTATTTGTACCCTGCTTTCTTACTGTGAGATGCTAGATTTTCTAATACGATTTTTGGGCTTCGCAAGAGCCTCACGCCCCTTCCCAATTTAATATTAGTCGAAAAGACTGTTCTCCTTCGCCTTGTACGAGGCTTTCCCTCGCTCTGACTACTACGAGAACTCCGTTACCATATTGGATTTTCATGAGCCACATACCTTGCTTTTTACACTTGGTATCATCCTCAATAGCCTCCTTACGAGGCGCTCCAAGTTAGGTAATCCCCATTTAGTACATATAGAGACTAGACTAATTATGATGTCGGATGCCACTTTCGTCCGTTACTTGTTATTCAAGTTAGTCAGTCTTTGGTCTGCCATACGTAACACGTATGTTCAATGGAAACTTCGGCAATATTTCCATTCTTAGACTGCGAAGCGTTTCAATGACCCTGCACTTCGGGCGACGATACTCCACTTTGGACTATGGTTCAAGCAGTTTAGCCTTCATCCTTATTCATAACATTTTTACCTTGCCCCTCAGTCGTACCTAGGTCATTTTGGTAACTTAGGGCTTTCCTTGCATGCTCTGGTCCCCTCCGGGTTTCCCCTTCTAGGTAAGCAAGGTGGTAAATGGGTTAAGCACAGACTCCCATCTCTTGTCTAAGGAGATTCTCTACATGCCCGTATGGGCGCACGCCAAATTCATCAAGTAAAAATACTACTTCACGGTGGCATTCTCCCCCTCGAGCAAGCGATGCCCCCTTCGCTAATATGAAATAGAGCTGTCTTACAAAAATAGAAGCAATGACATGATTCGAAGAATCATAGTCTGGTGTAATCATAAAGATAGCAATTGGTTTATCAAAGAAGTCAATCTTTGTTACCTGTATATCTTCATGTTTCTTTAACAATTGAAACTCTGTATCCCCTGTCTTATCATCTATTTTCGTAATAGAAACTATTATTTCTTTATCACTCCCTTTTTCAATAATTTGTATTGTGTCCTTCACTTTTATTTTTTGTTTGAAATCCAATACAAAACGTCCTATAACATCTGTTTTTACAGATTCTTTTGAACCATCCGGGAATATAATTTCCACTCGTTTTCTAGGTATTGCTTTTCCTTTAATGGTTTTCCCAAAACCTACACGCTTTAAGTCTACACTGTTTTTTGCTGTCATTTTTGCAATTTCATCGAACGTAAAGATAGAGAGTCCGTTCATTGTTTGGGTGAAGATTCCGCCTCGTGTCGTTCCTTTCGAGAAGTTTGAGGTTGCATATTGCATTTTCGCAACACTGTCTGCTGGCAAACCTTCAAAGTATAAATCTAATGCATTTTGTGGATCTGCTTCCGGATCTACGATTACCTCTTTTGAACCAAGTTCTGATAACATATTTGCTACTGCATACATTGTGATTTTTTCTTCTGTTCCTTCTGCAATACATTTATCCGTAACAGCTAATATCATGGCATTGCACAAGCTCATAGCGCACTGTTGCCAAAAAGGATCTTTGACAGTTGGGTTGTAATACAAAGTGTGAGAAAGTGTTTTACATAGTGCTTGCGCTGTTGAATAATCTCCATCTTTATAAGCATCTTTTACAAGCTGCAATAAGTTATAACTCATAGAATCAAGCGGGTTTAACAAGTTCAAAACTTCAATGTGATACCCTCTTTCTTCCAGGGTATCTTTCGATGCCGTAAATAGTTCCCCTTTTGGTGTATTAATAATTAAAGAAGGCTGATGCTCCGCTCTGGAATAAACATCTATCGTTGGAAAAACAAATGTTTCCCCTTTACCAGAGCGAGTTGTACCAATGATTAAATTGTTTACAGGACTATCATCAATGAATACTTTGTCACCTAGTCGAGAGATAACAACACCACCGCCACCTTTAAATGATTTCTCTCGATCTGGTACGGCTCGATATTGCTTTTTCAGCTCTTCAACTGTTGTAAAACGACTAGATCCTTTCTGATGATTATTTAAGTTTTTAAAGGAAGATTTCAATTTGTACACTGTTCTTACTATGGTTCCAATTACTACAAGGAAAACAAGCATGTAATAAATCGGATGCTCTGCAATCGGCATTTGAAAAAGAAATCCTATATCCATATGAAATGGTTTTGGATGTAATAAATCACTAAATGTTGTTCTTATTAACTCTAAAGTCAAATTGAGTAAAAAATTAGCGATTAAAAACATTCCTACAAACAAAAAAGTACTCAATGGAATGAGTACTTTTTTTTCAGCTAACTTATATTTAATTGATATTTCATCTTTATACATGGGTAAGTAAATCCCCCTTTAAACCGTTATATCTGATTTTGATTCTTGTTTATTTAATTCTGTTGGCTTTTCTGGATTCGTTGGTTTCTCTGGATCTGTCGGTTTCTCTGGATCTGTTGGTTTTTCTGGATCTGTTGGTTTCTCTGGTTCTGTTGGCTTTTCTGGTTCTGTTGGCTTTTCTGGATCTGTTGGTTTCTCTGGATCTGTTGGCTTTTCTGGTTCTGTTGGCTTTTCTGGTTCTGTTGGTTTCTCTGGATCTGTCGGTTTTTCTGGATCTGTTGGTTTTTCCGGTTCTGTTGGTTTACCCGGATCTGTTGGTTTTTCCGGATCTGTTGGTTTCTCTGGATCTGTCGGTTTCTCTGGATCTGTTGGTTTTTCTGGATCTGTCGGTTTCTCTGGATCTGTTGGCTTTTCTGGATCTGTTGGCTTTTCTGGATCTGTTGGTTTCTCTGGATCTGTCGGTTTTTCCGGTTCTGTTGGTTTTTCTGGTTCTGTCGGTTTTTCCGGTTCTGTTGGTTTTTCTGGTTCTGTTGGTTTTTCCGGTTCTGTTGGTTTTTCTGGTTCTGTTGGTTTACCTGGTTCTGTTGGTTTACTTGGTTCTATTGGTTTCTCCGGTTCTGTTGGTTTACCTGGTTCTGTTGGTTTCTCCGGTTCTGTTGGTTTCTCTGGAACTATTGGTGGCTCTATAGGTGGTTTTGGTTTTTCTGTCCCTGTATTTTCCGTACTACCATTCTCACCTTCCGGTGTAACTGGTGGATTCACAATTTCATCTAGCTTCTTCTCTGGTAGAAGAATATCTCCTATACTCGCTACTGAAGAATCAATATTTTGATCGCCAAACGCAAAATGATCTCCATTCACGATTACTTGTGGCTTATTATCTGTAATAGCTGCAATCACATTATCCTTTGCTGTATCTTGAATTGATTTATCTGTTGTTTCTTTATCAAAGAGTGCTAGAACACGAGAAGTGGTTTCATCCCCATTTTGAAGATTACTTACAATAGATTTTTCTTTAAAATTAATTTTTGATTTATCCAATTCTTCGAGTACATAAGCAACTTCATTATCTTTACTTTGAATTGCGTTTTCTGTAATTGCTTCAAAATCTTGTTTGTTCAGATTTTCTTTCTTTTCCTCCGGCTTATTTTTATCTACTTTTTTTGTAATAGCTGACTTACTTTTTGAAGATTCCTTACTTCCAAACCAACTGCACCCTGTAGTGCCCAATATCAATGAACCACCAAGAAAAACAATTCCCATTTTTTTATACAGATTCTCATAATTTAATGGCATGTTATTTTTTCCCCCTTAGATGTCCTTTAGATCTTTATCAATCTTTTCAATCTTGGCTTTCTTTTCCTCTTCGCTTATCGTAGATTGTTGAATATCCCGTTTTTCTAATTCTTTGACCTCTTTCATCAAGGTTTTGTTTCCTTGCGTTTTGGCAAAAGAATAACAATCTTCATATTTTTTTAGATTTACAAAGGCTTCAACAATGAGCTTTTCACGCCTACCATCCATATTGACTTTCCCTTTGAGCTTGATTACCTCTTCATATTTTTTATCAAGCGCTGCCTTTTCAAAGTCGATTACATCATTTTTGACATCAATTTCATTGATTTTATTCATGTTGTCTATCCCAATAAAATAAGCAACCACACTTTCTGCAAATTTCGGCTCATATTGTAATGCCTTATTTGCTTTTCCATTTAATAAATAAGTAAATAAAACTGCCTTCTGACTATCTTTATCTAATTCTGTGTAATTGACTTTATCGAAGTATTTAACAGCTTCCCCATACTGTTGAATGGCTGCCTGTTGTAATCCTTTTACTACGTATTGTTCAGAACCAGCATTTGCACTCGAAACTGGCTCGGAAGAGAATAATTTAAAGGCAAATATGGCACCAGCTCCAATTAACACCACGCTTCCTATGACACTCGCAATAATTTTGAATCCTTTTCTATTTTCCTTTCCAGGCTTTACTTGTGTTTTCACTTCATCCGATGGACTATAAGAGGGTTCTTCTTTTCTTTCTGATAATTCTTCTTGATATTCATATTCTTCATGAAAAGGAGAATCATTGATTTCCCTTTCTAACGTTTCTAACAGCTCCTTTTTTTGTTCCTCTTGTTCTGGATCTAATTGCATCACATTCATTTTTTTAGAAATGTGATCAAAAATATGATCTGCATATCTCGAACCAAGTGATAAAGTACCGTTATAAATTTCATTAGAATGACCATCTAACAAATCGAAATCAATATGTTCTTGTCGCCCTGATTCTCTATAAACACGTTCTAATCGTTTGGTTAAGATGTAAGCTTCATGAAACGAATATTGCTTACCCGACTCAATTTCTGTTCCATTACTACTATTAAAAATGACAAACATGGCTTCTCCTTCCTCACATTTACTTTAAATTCCATGAAAAAAGGCAACAAAAAAAGCCATACCCTTTGCATAGCTTCCTCATTGTCCTATTCATATTTATTCACTATTTCATCCAAAGAAATGGAAATAAGATTTGACCAAATTTAACATTACTATTTACACTCTCTGATAAGTACATGCATCCCATTACGATAACGAGTCCGGCTGCCGCACCAAGAAACCACCCAACACATTTATGTCTTCCTCGTTCACCACCCCAAATTAATAGATAAGCGGCATAGCAAAATACAATAGCTGTACTAACCTGTGCTCCTCTTTGCATCCATGTAATAAATGAATTACCCGTATTAATTAGACCATCCATCGCATCACCTAACACTAACATTTGAGCTACTGTTTCCAACATTGACATATACATTCACTCCCTTTTCATTTTTAGATGCTTATACGTTACTAAGCTGACTTGTTTCATTCGGTTTGCTGTCTTCTTTTACTTCTGTTGATGTTGCTTTATAAGCTTGTAAAGCTTTCATTACTAGATCTTGATTTTCTTCAATGTATTTCTGATGATGTAAATGAAGCCAATGGTTATAATCCTGACCATTGGCTCTTAATAGGTTTGCTACCATATCTTTTTCTTTTTTTAATTCCTTCTGTGTAATCGCCACTGTATCACCACCTTTCAATGATTATGTGATTACTTCTGATATTGCTCTTTGCAATTTTTAACAAAAAAACTAAGTTCACTTTCAAGTTCTGATGGTTTAATTTGTGGGATTTTAATATCTTTTTTTAATTTTCCTTTTTCATAATATGCTAGTGAATCTCTTTTTTGAGATAATCCCCAATCATACGGGTTACTTGAACCCGGTATATCTTTACCCTCTTCATCTAATTCTTGTACCTGGACTTTTTCTTGTTGTGCTACTTTTTTTACAGCATGAAGCCAATCCTCTCTTTTTTTCTTGGTGGAATTTAGCATAACAAATCCCGTGCCATCCTCACTCATGAATTTTTTCATTTCTAACGGACTAAGTTCCATTACTTCCCCTTTTCCAGAGCTAAAGACAAATGTTGAACCAATACCAATTACAATTAACAGTCCAACAACAGCGGAAATGATCCACCCTTTACGACTCATATATGTTCCTCCCTTTGCTATATTTTTATAAGCGATTTTGAAGTGTGATGAGAAACATTTAAACTTCAACATCTGTCCTTTTTTATAATATTTTAAGGAAAGTGGGATATAAAATGGAAATATCATTTGTGGCTGGAATGACGAACCCTGTATTGGTATGCGTATAGAGACTAATCCCGACTTAGTTTCTATATGCCCAATACCGCACTACGTATTTTGGCATGAACGTAGAACCTTATGTATCTATGGTTTGTGATGCTCGTCGCTTCTTCAGAATGTCAAAATGGGATATTCCTCACGAGTACTGACACAAACAGATCTTTGATACAATGCATTTCCCAGTGGTCACAGATGAGTTTTACGATCTTACTCATCAAACGATAATCGTATACCTACCCCCTCTAGTGACCTTTTGAAGGGAGGCACGCATATATATTTGCCGTATATCATCCTTCTACATCATTACTTTAAGGAAAGACATACGCAATATATATCTAAATTGTCAAAGAGCAAATTACTTTGTGCTAGGTTCTCAGCACACTTCAAAATCGCTTTTTTTATTTACATTTTTGTTTTACAGCTACTAATTCCGCTTGTTTATGTTTCCGTTTTGCAATTAAGTTTTGATGTTCATCTCTAACCGAACGCACTTGATAATAAATTTGAGCTACCTTTTCAATGCTTCCTGTGCTATTTTCAATTGCAATGGCACCTTTCAGTTCGTATGTTTTCCCATCAAAAGTTTTGATACTATGAGCTTGTGATGCCGAAATATCATAAAATGTGAGCTTTTGTTCTTTTCCCATATGATCGCCTCCTATTTTTGATTAAGAAGGGAGAAAAACGTTCCTCCCTTGTATAGTTTTCTAGCCATCTAGATAGGATAAAATAGTGAACGAGTGCTTTATATCATGCTAGGATTGTTGTGTTGTACGAAGTGATAATGCGTTGCGCTGCTTCTTCTCCATAGATGTGCTGTAATGCGGAGTGAGATTCAACTACGATCGAATGATAAATGTGGTATGTTACGCTTTCTTTCAAAAACTGCTCCATATGAGGGATTGGGTACAAATCATATTGATGAAATACCAGGTGAATTGGTCTTATATTCTTGCATTCTGTCAGATGCTGAAGAAAACTTGATAATGCTTCTCCTCTATCTTGGTACGTACTTGCTTGTGTTTCTACACTGATATACACAACTGCTTTTTGTTTCAGATCCAGCCAGTAAATCATGTTTGAGTATACGATACCCTTGTTCTCGTTTCTCATTATGTGTATCTTCATAAAAGATGCCTTTCGGATCAAAAATGAAAATAAAATCATCCGTTGTCTTTTTCACACCTTCTATGACCGATTTATAAGCCCCAAAACGAGCTTTTATAGTACCTGCAGTCCTTTTCTTTCCCAACGCTCTAATCACCTTTGTATACTTCTTAGCTACACCAAACATGTATTACACTCCTTTCTATTTCATTTTCATCTCATGACTAGTACTGAAACCAGAAGTACTTTTTTGTTCCCCTTGCATTTCACGTTGATGTTTTTCAAGAATGTATAACAATGTGATAATTATCGCATCCCTTGTTTCTTTTGAATAAAGGCCTAGCTCATGGAATATTTAATAAGCTGGATGCTCATTTTCAAGCGAATTCACGGCTTCTACCAAGTTGGTTTCACTTTCATATATTTTTTCGTGAACTCAATAACTTTTTTCACATCTAGGTAATACAAGCTTTTATGGCGTTAATCCAGATACAAAATACTTCCTGCCAATAATTTTGTAGTGGATTCTATCCAATAATCATGTTGCTAGAGTTAATTACGAACTCTGTAATACGTTGGTACAAAAAAATATTCTATAGGTTTGTTAAAAAAATGAGCAATTTTTTCCGCTCGTTCTGCATTCAATCCTGCCTTGCCTTTCTCAATAGAGTGAAGCACTTGAGGACTAATATTTAAAACCTGAGATAGGGACTCTAAAGAATAATTCCGAGTCTTTCTCTCGCATGTTAATGTCATCACCTAACCTCCTTTCGGTTATCTTTACAAACATGATATATCACTTTTGAAGTTAAATCAACTATTTTTCAGTGTTTTTTTGAGTTTTTTTATTATTTTCATCACTTTAAAAGTTAAATAACCTTCTTCGGAGTTATAACAGATGTATTTCTTGCAAATAAATGTACAACATATCTTGAAATTAAGAGGGAGGAACAATATAAGAATGAGTATTTTTGGTGCACGTGTGAAAACACTGAGATTAGAGGCTAATTGGAGCATGAAACAATTGGGAGAAGAAATAGGAAAGATCACCGGAACAAGTTTTGCTCAAACTACGGTCAGCAACTGGGAAAATAAAGGTGCTGAACCCCCATATAGCGTTCTAATAGTTATAGCAAACCTTTTCGGAGTAAGTACTGATTATCTGATCGGCAACACTCAGGATATTCAAGATAATATATTGGTTTTAGAAGAAAACAAAAAACATAAGGATACCCATATAGAGGATGAACAAATTTCAGAAGTACCTTTTATAACAAGTGATCTTTATAATGATCTACTTACATTACCAGTAAACAAAAAAGAACAATTAGAAACGCAACTTCATGAGTATACAGAATTTATTAGTTATAAATATAATAAGTTACAAGAAGAGTATGACAATTTCAGAAAATACATTCAATACGAAATTAAAGCCTCTAGTTCAAATAACTAGAGGCTTTTTTTATTTACATTCACTAATTCTAACATTAACAATTGATAACTCATAATAATAGTTATACAATAAAACATATAAAGAGATATAACCTTATTATAGTTATAAATATTAAATAAAAAAATAAACCCTACCACACCTCGTTTTTAATTAGCATATCAGTTTGGCCGCTGAACTAATTAAAAACCCGATTTAAGTAGGGGGTTTATCTTTTATAATTTCTACATATTTATTATATCATGTGAAAATTATAATGTGAATAAAAACCTCCTATTTTTCTGTATATTTGTGGTGGAAAAAATAGGAGGTTTTTTTGTGTTACTTCAAAACTTTTTGCTCAGTCGAGCAAAAGCCGAATTAAGTCCCCGAATCAAACACTTATCCAAAACACCTGGTGCTATTAATCAAGCAATCAAGAAAGTTATTACTTATATTGATAGTATTGTCCTAGAATATGAAGGTGTTACTACAAAAGATTATCTTACCAACCGAAAATATGAAGCATTAGAAACTGTTTTATCGTATTTAGTACAAGAAGGCTATTCCCAAGTAAAGCAAGACCATATCAGAAAAAAATCAGGTATTTCAAAACCAATTATTAACTATGTGTTTAATTGGTTACAAGACTTGGAAGTATGCCAACAAATCAAAGTACGAAGACACGGTAAAATTGCCCCTTCGATTTACATATTAACCATACATAACAATTACTTGAAAATTATAGAATACTTCAAGGTAAAGTGGGCTGTAACAATTGATGTATGCTCTACTTTCACTGAAATTTTAAAGAAGAAAACCTTCAAGATCACTGCTGTATCCGAACATGAAGAACAGAATGTCTCATCTAATGGCATAGATATTTTAAATTTTGAAGAACTAGCAACAACGAATACTTATACAAAAAATACTACTGATAGATTTCAGGATATAGATGTATATTTAAGTGAAGATCAGAAAAAAGCATACCAATATATTATGAGCCAACCTGTCACATATTTAACAGAAAAGAATGCTTATACAATTGCTTTAAGAATGCCAAGAAATATCGATACCTATCAACGATGGGATTTTGAAGAATGCATCAAATGGTTCAAATATAATAATGCTGAAACAAGCAACCCTGCTCATTTTATGAAGATGTATACTGAAAAAACTAAGCAAAGAAACAAACGTAACGCTAACGTTGAATGTGAAGAAAAATATGAAACAAAATTCAATTTTTACAATTGGATTGATGACCCAAAGTTTGATCCGATCCTGCGAAAATTGAATACAAATCAACGATAATTTGTAAATTAAAAAACATAGCAAATAGCCTTGCTCAAAAAATTATATACAAGCAAGGCTATTTGCTATGTCTTGATATATACCCTTCTTAAATTATCGCTTTTCACATAAACATCTTCTAAAAATCTTCTCATTACCTTAACATTTTAATATTTTTCTTATCTATTTATCTATAAAATTTACACTCTATATAAACCGAAAATTCTATCATTTACTCTCGATTTAACTTTGAATTTTACCAAGAAGAAATCTTGAAATGCTTGTCAGAGTAAGAGTCACAATTCAAAAATGAATTCTAATGTTTTTATTGAATTTAATTTTTTAAAACAAGAATTAATAACTAAGATGATCTTAAATCAGGCTTAAATTTAAAAAGGAAATTCTGTCTCTTTTTAGGGAGAACCTACATATCTTGTCTAATATATAAATAAGAACCTGAAATAGACATAATGGTTCCCTAAACAACTACAATATCAATAGCTATATTGTAAATTTAATATCTTATCCTTATCAATATTTGTAGAAATTAAGTTTCTTTATATTTTATATGGTAATTTATAACGAGGCATGGGGAATCTTTTTATAAAAAATGACTTTAAAGTGTAGGGATTTTAACAATTAATGTGGAAGCGTTCTATATAAAGACTAAGGAGGTAGAACAGTTGTAAGAACGCTCATTTTGGACAAAAGAAGTTGCGGAACGATTAGAGATAGGAACCAGTACGCTGAGAAAATGGTGTTTATCTTTAGAACAAGAAAACTACTCTTTTGTCAAAGGTACAAAAAATAGTCGTGCTATTGTTGAAAAAGATATCCAAGTACTAGAACAGATAAAAAATCTGATCCAAGAAGCTGGAATGAGCATTGAAAGTGCTGTGAAGGCTGTTTTATCTGCTCCTTGTATTAAAGATAAAGCGAATAATGTTTCAGAAGGAAACAATAGAACGCTTAGAGAACGGATATAATGAACATAATTCGTTACTGTTAACGCATGTTAGAGAAATTCAATAAACAAAACAACTTATTGTAGCATCACAAAATAAAGAAGAAAAAAATGGTGGAAGTTCTGAAAATAATGTAAATCATTATGATTTAAAATAAATAATGATTTGTTTTATATTTAAAAATTACCATAAATCCTCTAAAGAAAATGAAATATCCAATAGAGTGGCAAAAGAAGAAAATAAACCGGAAGATGCTGATATTGAAAAATCGGAAGAAAAGATTGAAGAAGAGACAGTAAGTAAACCTATAGAAAGAAATCTGGATATAAATAAATGCTCTAAGTATAATCTACAATATAGTAGTTGTATGAGACAAAGCATAAGACATAATATGGATAAAGACAAAAAGGAATGATTTTAAGTGTATTGAATGTTTTTAAAACATTTATATTACAAGTTTTGGGGATTTTAGTAATCGAAGTATTTGTAGCAATCAGTTTTTATTATCTTGCTTATTTGTTATTTGGAATAATAGTTTATTTATTAATATTGAAAGTATTATAGCTGCTATTGGATTTGTAGCATATCTCTTCGGTTAATATAAAAAGGGGTGATAACCATGGATTTTCATGGTTATCACCCCTTTTTATATAATCAATTTTCAGCCAGTATTTCCATCAGCCATAAGATACACTGAGTATTTCTCTAAAGTTGAATTCTCAATACTTTGAGAGTTTAGTCCAAGTGTAAGAATCCCTACTGCCATAATACTCATTAAGATGATTTTCAATTTTTTCATGTTATTTCAATGCCTCCTTTTCTAAAACCTGTTCCTTTGCTTCATAACTTAAATAAAAATACATACTTGCTTTTTCGAATTTCTTTTCAGCATGAAATTTAACAGCTAATAATTCACTATATTCTTGCACATACTCCCATAAGTTTTCGCTTTTAAAGTAATCCATTCCTGCTAATATTTCTTTCTCTAGATGCTCTGTTGGATTATCAGTACATAATTCTTTTGTAATGTTAAAACGATATTGATATTCAGTGAGTTCAAGCTTATTTGAAATTTCTAATCCTTTTTCAATTAGTTCTAGTGCGATATCTGTTTCGTTTAAATTCATTCGTTGCTTGGCTTCTACAATAAGCGCTTTATAATTATCAACCATTTTTTCATTTACTTCCGATAAATACCTAATAGCTAAGACAGATTGTTTTTGTTCAGCATACATAAAACCAATATTTTGTCGACCAATTAAGACATCACGGTCGTTACCAAATTTACTAAATTGATCTATAGCTGAAATAAAGTACTCTTCTGCTAATTTATATTCTTTTAAGTGTGTACATGCTAATCCTGACAAATTATCACAATAAGCAATTTTGATTTCACAATCTGTATTCTTTAAAAATATATCTTTAGCAATTGTAACGTACTTGTTAGCTAAAAGTGATTGATATATATGGTAATGAAAAACAGCTAAATTATAATAAAACTCAGCCTTCTCTAATTCATCTGGAATATAAATCAACAACTTTTCCGCTTCGTTATAGTGTTCTTCAGCCAAATTGTAAAGTCCAACTGATTTTGAATGAATTGCTTTAAAAAAGTGATAGTAGTATGCTAGAAAATCGTCAGAATCGGGTGGAGTTTGAAAAGCTTCAATTTTATCAAAACTTTTCTTCGAAATATTCAGGTTGTTAAGTAAGTAGTTAAAACGGAAATCTAAAAGTGAATAATAAAAAAGTAAATTTTGATCACCTGTAAGATTATGAAATTGTTGCTCAATTTCTTTTTTTAGACGTATAGAATTCTCTCTATTTCTTGCACGAATTTGTAAATACCACTCATTTAATAACTCCGTCAACTGTTCATTCCCCTTCAGTTGTATGTTCATATAATCCTCCCATCACCCCATAATATAATAAAGGGAATATTCTCATAATAAAATGATAGCAGATAAACAAAATATTAATCTAGAAAAAAGAGATGTTTCAATAATTAACTGAATATTCAGCGAATAATTATTTTATCATTAATACATCCATATCAATAGTTAGAGATATTTGAGATATAAGAGAGGGATAAAAATATTCCTCCTCAATTCGAATTCTTTGCAATACTATTTATCTTTTTATATCAAAATTTTTTACAAATTATTAATCGTTATAATAAATAACCAGCTTTATTCTGAATACACAATATTGTGATTATTTAAGGGGACATATCAAATTTATAAAAAATAGGGAAGCTTGTAATAACTTACAAGCTTCCTACTTTTCACGTATTATTTAAGTTATTTTTTAAATAATTTAGAGAACCATGATTTTTCTTGTTGAGAAGACGCAACTAACTTCTTGGTTTCTTGTATTTCTCGAACCACTTCTAATAACTGCTGATCTCTATTGTTTATTTTTCTATCAATAGTCTTTTGCTGTTCATCAATCTTGTTCGTTAGTGTTTGATTAGTTTGTTCTAAATTGTCTATGCGTTTTAAAAGTTCCATATTCATAGCTTTTTGTTCTTGAAAATATATAGAAACCTCTTTCATACTCTCATACATCGTCTGAATAATTGGTTTCGTTATTTCGTTGTCTTCATCACTCTCTTCTACTACAATATAATCTACATTTCGTTTTAACATCTGTTCTATTATTTCTGGTGGCTCTTGTGCATCTTTCATATTAGCAATTAATTTAAAAAGCTCTAATGCTTCCTGTTCATATCTCAGCGTTCGCCCCTTCGTCCCAGCGACGGTTGGTAAATATGGTTTGAATTGATCCCGCCAGGCCTGAAGAGTTGTCCGTGGCTTCCCAAGCATCCTTGCTATATCTGCAAGGGAATATGTTTTCTTATAAGGTTCTTCCCTATCCATTTCATCGTCCTCCCCCCATCGTCATTTGTTGTTATCGATGTCGGTCATGTTGTCATTGTATTGTTATTGATTATCATCCATGTCGGTCATGTTGTCATTACATTGTTGTTGATTATCATCCATGTTGGTCATGTTGTCATTACATCGTTGTTGACCATCATTTATGTCGGTCATGTTGTTGTTTTACCGTTATTCATCATCATTTATGTCGGTCATGTTGTTGTTTTACTGTTATTCATCATCATTTATGTCCGACATGTCGGCGTCTAACTGTTATGTGTTTAATTCGTTTGAAAGAAGGTATTTCCTTGTTTATTTTGAATTTTTTAAGTATATAGGTTAATTAAATAATAAATATGATTCAAGTCGTACTTATTATTTAAAGTGTTCTTATTTTTGATTAAATGTGCTAAAACATAATCAAAAGTAGCACTTAAGTCGTACTTAATGTATAGAGGGGGAATTATAAATGAAAATTGGAAGAAAAGTAGCGGATTTCGGAAATAGTTTTAATAATTTCATGGTTGATGGTTATTATATTGAACTTGCAACGAATGTAGTTAAAATTTCAAAGAAAAAAGCTGAGGATTTACTTGTTGATCGTATTTCTAGACCAGAAGATTTACTGGATAGATTACTAATTTCCACTGAAATCGAAGGTGAAGAGTCTTACTATTTAGTTGGGCAATTAGCTGAAGATAATCAGTTAGCAAACTCACATGTAAATAAGATGCACGATAAAATAAATAGTCCTATCCCATACGTATGCTTTTTAGGAGCAATTGCATATTATCATGCCCTTAACGCTGATCAAGGAGATAATGAAGTTGAAGTTGAACACATGAGTATGATGCTTCCAATTTGGCTTTTAAAACGCGAAGAGAAATTTAGCATTGCCCATAAAAAAATGGAAGAAAGATTTATCGGTGAACATAAAGTTAAAGTGTTAACACCAGGAATGGAGAAAGAACTAACTATTACAGTCCATTCAGCAAAATGTAGAAATGAATCAGAAGTTGCTAGACATTCTTTAAAATATAAAATGGTTTCAAAAGATCAGAATACCAATGTAATTAGTATTGAAAAGCGATATGAATCTGAGAGATTCGATGACTATGAAGTAGTTTTAACTGACATTGGTGGCGGTTCTACAGATGCTGTACGATTAGGTAAAGGACTTACTACACCTAAGCACAGAGATTCTTTCCAAGTTATCGATATTGAGCCATTCTTAGGATACCTAGAACGCTTTAGAAAAGAAAAATTGATTCAATACTTTAAGGATCTAAGAACATTAGAGAAATTTATAGTTAATAATTATAAAGTACAAAAGTATGTACTATCGAATGAAAATACTGGTGAAGAATATGATTTTACAAATGAAATTGTAGAGGCACTGAAAGAATATACTAGAATTTTAGTTGCTAAAATTCTTGATGTATTCATCCCCTCTAGTACGAATACAGTATTGAAATTCATTTATATCGGAGGCGAAGCACCCGTTTTAGAACCATACATCCGTCTCGCTTTATTGAATCATATGTCTGAAATGGCTGCTAAAAACAATCACTTCTTCTTGAACGATATTATTCAAAATAGCGATAAAGAAGTATTTGCTCCAACTTCACGTACAATTAATCTAGCTGCATTAGAATTAAAAGTAATTGATGAAATGAAGGGACAGTTAGCGTGAACTACTCGCCACTTAGCAAAGCTTGAAGTGGGAGCTTCTCAGTTCCACGACGAAAGTAACCTTTCGTCTCCCTGAGCGTTACTTCGGGGTGTTCCACCCCTAGATGTCCAACGCTTGGACGCTCTCTTGGTACGGTTAATATTTTACGCAGGAACCGAATGGCTTGGTTTTCGCACTCTATTTTCTTCCTGCAACCTCATATATCAAGTTATCAAAGAACTTCATATAGCTAGTTTATCAAAAGTTATTGGCTATGCCAAACCGAAAGAAATCTCCCAGCTACCTTTGGGCTATCGACCTTCACACGCTTGAGGAAGGAGATTTCTTTCGGTAAATTCGTTGAAATAAAGGGACGTGCTGATAATGGCTAAAAATAGAAAAATGGCATTACATGCTGATAATATGCCTGAAGATGTATATAAGCTCCTTAATGAAAAAGCTAATGGTAGACAATTAACAGCATTTGTTGTTGAACTGGTACAAAATGAAAAACGTTATGAGCAACTACTGCAGAAATTAGATAATGTAGAACAGAGGTTAAATCTTTTAGATACAGTTGAAAATAAATTGGATCTTTTACTTACTAATGGATTGGTTCCCGCACAAAGACAAGAAGATTTAAAAACAGAGGAGCCCATATTGCAAGAAGGTAAAATTATTAACGCTAGGGTAGTACTTGGTGGGATTTCTGAAGAAGATAACGAAGAGCTTGATTTCTAACTAGTAAAGAAGACCTTTAGTGATATTATCCCCTTTAAGTAGACAGTGTAAAAAGACCATGG
>NZ_JBFUIN010000043.1:0-19709 GCF_056401855.1 Bacillus sp. P4_D3 | reverse complement strand
AGTTACAACTGTATCCATTTTACCACTTAAATCGTTTACCGCTGTTGCTTTTTTCTCTTTTTCAGCGTCAAGTTCTTTCTTAGCAGTTTCAATTTGAGATTGTGCTTCTTTTAATTCTTTTTGTTTTTCTTTTACTGTCTCAACATCTTTTTTCACGTTCACTTGATCTTCTTGTTGTGTTTTCATGATATCTTCGTCAGATTCCATAATTTTAGACACAGAAGCTAAACGATCAACTAAATCTGCAACGTTTTTAGAGTTTACAAGAACTTCTGTTACAATGTTCGTGTTCGGTTGTTCTTGTAGTGCAACTAAACGTTTTCTTAATAACTCTTCACGTTTTGCAATCTTTGTTTGTAGTTCTGCAATATCTTTATTTTTATTTTCAATTAATTGCTCAGTATCAGAAACTTTTTTTGTTGTTTCATCAAGTTTTGAAGCGTTCTCTTGAACAGACTTATCCAATCCTTGGATTGTTTTGTTTAAGTCATTCATTTGTTTTTGTAATTCATCACGTTCTTGTTGTTGTTTATGTAAAGTATCATTTTGTGTGTTAATTTGTGATTTCACGTCAGAAATTTTATCTTCTGCAAATACATTTGGTGTTAGCCCTGAAAACATTAACCCTGCAACTAGTGCGCAAGATGCCATTTTTAGCTTTTTCATTTTATTTTTTACACCGCTTTCTTTTTTCGTTTTCCGTATATAACCTATTAAAATTTATACCATAATTCGGGAGTTTTTTTGCTAATGTTACGGTTTTGTAAAATAAATGTAATATTACATTTATCTCTATAGCAAAGTATATCTAAATTTGTATATATATGTAGAATTTCAAGAGCCTTATGCCGTTTTTTATAGAATTGAAAAAAACGTAAGGGAATCCCTTACGTTTTGAAAATACTCCAATATGAACGAGATAGAAACGTTACTTCATCCATTTCTCAGCCCAATTTTGGACCTCATCCATAACACTTTCCAACGCTTTCCCTTTATCAGTTAAACCGTACTCGATTCTAACTGGTACTTCTGGGTAAACACTACGAACTACAATACCTTCACCTTCTAATTCCTTTAAACGTTCTGACAACATACGATCGCTCATATTCGGTATAATATCTGCGATTTCTCTGAAACGTTTCGGCTCTTCAAGCAAAGATTTAATAATTAAGCCAGTCCATTTCTTACTAAGCATTGTAAAAGCTGACTCAAACTTTGGACATAAACAAGAATTATGCTCCATATGTTTCACCTCTCTTCTATTATAAGATAGTTTCTTGTAAAAAGTAAGTAATAAAACTTTCCTCATTATTTAATTTTACGTACATCTTACCATTTCCAGATATTAACTTGTCAAATCCCCGTAAAATATCCGTGAAAAAACCCTCTTCAAGTAAGAGAGCTTTTATATCTTTATCATTTCGTATACCAACCTAAACCAAGCGCACCTTCACCTAAATGCGTCCCAATTACAGCTCCGAAATAACTCGTGCGAATTGTAACATGAGGATATATCTCTTCTAATTCTTGTTTCCATTCATTAGCTTCCTCTTCACGATTCGCATGAATAATAACAGCTTCCATAGGTACACCTTTATTTGCCTGCTCATCAAAGATTTCAACGATACGCTTTAACGCTTTTTTACGCGTACGAATTTTTTCGAATGGAATAATTACTTTATCTCTAAAGTATAATACTGGTTTTACTTGTAACAAACTACCGATGAAAGCTTGTGCGCTATTTAATCTTCCACCACGTTGTAAATGATGTAAATCATCCACTACAAAATAAGCATCCATCGTTTGCTTCATTTCATCAAAGCGAGCGATAATCTCTTCTGGGGCTTTCCCTTCACTTACTAATTTCGCCCCTTCACGCACGTAAAATCCTTGTACTTCACAACTAATTTCAGAGTCGTACGTATATACATCAATACCATCTACCATCTGTCCAGCTGTCGTTGCTGTTTGGTATGTACCACTAATTCCACTGGAAAGGTGAATGCTAATAACTGCATCATATTCTTTAGATAACTCTTCATATAGCTCTAAAAACTTTCCAATTGCTGGTTGCGAAGTTTTCGGAAGATCTTCTTGTTCACGTACTTTTACATAAAAATCATTCGCTGAAACTTCAGCCTCTTCTTGATAAGATTCCGTTCCAAACACAACGTTTAATGGAATCATATATATATTGAGTTCATCACGAATATGCTTCGGTATATATGCTGTACTATCGGTAACAATAGCTGTTTTCATTTTCGTACCTGCCTTATAAAAAATTTTTATCCCCTAATTTTACACGAAAACTAGAAAAGGTGCATCCATACATAAAAATGCCAGTTAGAAACTACAATCACCCGCTCGACAAATTACAACAAAAAAATAAAATACTCACCAAAAATTTCAACATATTTATAAAAAATGTTTGAATATAAAAACAACCGCTTTTAAAATGTAAAGTACTAGTTATTTTGAAAGATAGGGGCGTATACCATTGTTATTACAATATTTAACAATCAAAGGCTACGGTGAGCACGAAATCATCATTCAAAAATCAAGATTCATTTGCTATGTGAGTCGCGCCACAACGGAAGAGGAAGCTCAAGCATTTATACAAAAAATAAAAAAACAGCATTGGAATGCAACACATAATTGTTCCGCATATTTAATCGGCGAACAAGATCAAATTCAAAAAGCGAACGATGACGGTGAACCGAACGGCACAGCTGGTGTACCTATGTTAGAGGTATTAAAAAAACGAGGTCTAAAAGATACTGTCGTCGTCGTTACGCGCTATTTTGGCGGCATTAAACTTGGTGCTGGCGGATTAATTCGCGCATATGGAAAATGTACAAGTGAAGGTCTTAACCATGTAGGCGTTGTTGAACGAAAACTAATGCGCGTTATGCAAACAGAAATTGATTACACTTTGCTTGGTAAAGTTGAAAATGAATTACGCAATTCAGAATATGCCATTAAAGATATACATTATCTAGAAAATGTCACATTTGATACGTATGTAGAAGAGGACAAAAAACAACCATTCACAGATTGGATGATTGAATTAACAAACGGGAAGTGTACAATTACAGAAGGAGATATGTTGTACTTAGAACAAGACTTTATCTAAGAATAGCTAACGTATCGCCTTTAAAGATTAATGTAGTGAGTTAATTCCCTACAAATGAACTAAGGAGATTATATATGGAAGAGCGTTATAATCATCTCCAAAATAGCAGAATAAAAAAGAAACGTAGAAGAAAGTTTTTCTTCTTTCTTATTTTCGCATTTTTATTTGGTAGCGTAGGACTTTATATGTTAAATTCCTACACTTCTCTCATGGGGATGTACAGTGGATTTGCTCGTGAAAAATCGGATTTAAGAACCGAAGATGTAAAAATTACAAAGGAACCATTTACAATCCTCATTATGGGAATAGAGGATTATGCAACAGACGGTCAAAATGGTCGTACAGACTCATTAATGTTTGCGACAGTCAATCCGAAAACTCAAAAGGTTTCGCTTATGAGTATTCCTCGTGATACTCGCGTTCCAATCGTTGGAAAGAACAAAGAAGACAAAATTAACGCTGCGCATGCTTACGGTGGAGAAAAAATGGCAATCAAAACTGTCGAAGGTTTTCTAAAAGTTCCTGTAGACCATTATATTAAAATCGATTTCCAAGGCTTTAAAGGTATCGTTGATGCTGTTGGCGGTGTTACCGTTGATGTCCCTTTCGATTTTTGGGAACGTTCTGACGTGGATTACTACAAAAAAATCCAATTTAAGCAGGGACAGCAAAACTTAAACGGTGAAGAAGCACTTGCTTACGTCCGTATGCGAAAGCAGGATCCAAACGGCGATTATGGTCGGGCCGCTAGACAAAGACAATTACTAGCCGCTGTTGCTCAAAAACTAAATTCCGCCTCTACTGTATTTAAAATTAAAGATTTAACGACTGTCGTTGGAAAATATATAAAAACCGACATTCCTATTTCAGACGGACTCGCTCTTTACAATAAACTCTCTGGATTTGATCCTTCTACAATACAAACGTTAAAACTTGAAGGAGAAGACAGAAAAATAGGCGGTATTTATTACTTCCTTCCAGATCCAATCAGTGTAGAGACGGTACGTAACGAAATTGAAAAGGAAATAGGGGAAACAGAAAAAACTCCAACAGCGACTAAGAAAAATGAGAGTACAAATACAAATTCCGATTCAAATTCTAACTCCAGCGCAAAAGCAAAGAAGGAACCGAGTGAGAACAAAACACCACCACCTCCTCCCCCTTCTACAAATGCTCATGCAGAGTGGATTATGAGGAATCATGAATAAAAAAAGAGCCAAATCGTATACGATTTGGCTCTTTTTATTTCACGCAATTGTTGTGGGCTAATAATAAACGGAAGATGCAAACCCCATTTATTAAAGTTTCACTCTACTTGTTGAAGTGTTGTAAAATCGCTTCTACAATACGCTCTGATGCACGACCATCGCCGTAAGGGTTAGATGCTTTCGTCATCTTATCATGAGCTTCTTTATCAGATAACAACTCATCAGCAAGACCAAAGATTGTCTCTTCATCTGTTCCTGCTAATTTCAGCGTACCTGCTTCGATACCTTCTGGGCGTTCCGTCGTGTCACGAAGGACAAGAACTGGCACACCTAGTGATGGTGCTTCCTCTTGTACACCACCAGAATCAGTTAACATTAAGTATGAACGAGCTGCAACGTTATGGAAATCGATTACATCTAGCGGCTCAATTAAATGAATGCGGCTATGCTCGCCTAAAATATCATTCGCTATTTCGCGAACAACAGGATTCATATGAACAGGGTATACAACTTGTACATCTTCGTGCTTATCAACAAGACGCTTAATTGCACGGAACATATTGCGCATTGGTTCTCCTAAATTTTCACGACGGTGTGCTGTCATAAGTACAAGACGATCATTTCCAAGTTTCTCTAACACCGAATGGCTATAAGTTTCTTTTACAGTTGTCTTCAGTGCATCGATCGCTGTATTTCCTGTTATGAAAATGCGTGACTCATCTTTATTTTCTTTTTGTAAGTTCGTTGCTGATTTTGTTGTAGGTGAGAAATGAAGATCCGCCATTACACCTGTTAGTTGGCGATTCATCTCTTCTGGATATGGAGAATACTTATCCCATGTACGAAGTCCTGCTTCAACATGTCCTACTGGAATTTGATTATAGAAAGCAGCTAAGCTTGCAATAAATGTCGTCGTTGTATCACCATGCACAAGTACGATATCAGGCTTCGCTTCTTTCATTACTTTATCTAAGCCTTCTAAACCACGTGTTGTAATATCAATTAACGTTTGACGATCTTTCATGATATTCAAATCGAAATCTGGCGTAATTCCAAAGATATTTAATACTTGATCTAACATTTGACGGTGTTGTGCTGTTACAGTCACAATTGATTCAATCTTTTCTGGGTGCTTTTGCAACTCTAATACAAGAGGTGCCATTTTAATTGCTTCTGGTCGTGTCCCGAAAATTGTCATTACTTTTAAGCGTTCAGTCATTTCATTGCCTCTTTTCTTTCACTAGTTAAAACTTCTATTATCGCATATAAAAATATGCATGTGAAAATACACTTTTTAACGCGCCTGAGAAACATTACTATTACAGACGTCTTTTCGCCCAACTGAGTAATAATTTAATCCATGCTCCTCGGCATCCTCATTAGTATAACAATTTCTCCCATCAAATAGAATAGGTTCCCTCATAAGCTGTGCATACTTTTCTAGCGGATAATTTCGAATTGATTCCCATTCTGTTACGATAAAAACTGCATGTGCCTCTCTAATCGATTCATCTATACACTCAGCGTATCGTATCGTATTTCCAAATAAACTTCTTACATTTTGAATAGCTTGCGGGTCATATAAAACCACATCCGCACCTATATTAATTAATTCTTCTATTATAATAAGAGATGGCGATTCCCTAATATCGTCAGTATTCGGTTTGAATGCTGCACCAAGAACCGCAATTTGCTTCTTCTTCATATCTATAATTTTCTTCGCTTTTTCAACTAACAACAACTGTTGTTTATTATTCACTTCAATGACTGCTTTCAACAAGCGAAAATCATGAGAAACATTCCCTGCAATTTGCACCAGTGCTTTCGTATCTTTTGGAAAACAAGATCCTCCATATCCGATGCCTGCATTTAAAAAAGATGCACCAATTCTCTTATCCATCCCCATCCCTGTAGCTACATCTAATATATCCGCACCCACTTGCTCACATATATTAGAAATTTCATTAATAAAACTAATCTTCGTAGCTAAAAAAGCATTAGATGCATATTTAATCATCTCAGCACTTCGAATATCTGTAATATACGTTTGTAAGCTTAATTTGCTGTACAAATTCTCTACTTTCCTTGCAGCTTCTTCACTACATGCTCCAATTACGATACGATCACCATGAAAAAAATCATAAATACCAGAACCTTCTCTTAAAAACTCTGGATTCGATACAATACATAATTCATGTCTACCTTGTAGTTTCTCCTCAATCCATTCTCTCATTACATCATTTGTCCCTACAGGAACCGTACTTTTCGTAACAACAATAATATCGTTATTCACATATGTTCCAATATCATCACAAGCACTACGAATATACGTTAAATCTGCTGTTCCATCTAATAAAGATGGCGTTCCAACTGCAATAAATATAAACTCTACATTATTAAATGCCGTTGATTTACTTGCTGTAAAAGTTAAATGATTATTCTCGTATGCTTCATTTATTAATTCACTTAATCCACATTCATAAATAGGTAACTCGCCTTGTTTAATCCGTTCAATTTTTTCACTATTTATATCGAAACATGTGACTGAATGTCCCAATCTCGCCAATCCTACTCCCGTAATCAATCCAACATATCCGGTACCTATTATCGTAATTTTCATTTTCCTTTCGCACAGGAATATACATAAGAAAATATACGAATACACAGAATTCTCCCTGTGCTTCCCCCTCTCACACTAAAAATGAGAAAACTCTTTCACTTCTTTATTATATGAATTGTTTTTTTATTCTTTTTTAAGATTTTGTAAAGTTAAATGATGCAATATATACAAAATGTAAATTCCCACATTTTAACACGGAACTTACTCAATTTTACGTGCAACACTTATAATACTGAAACAAAAGTCATCGCTATATGAGAGGGAAGTACAATGTCACATTACAAGCCACAATATGAGATCAACCTTCTCAAAGGACACAACATTTCATATCCAATTGTCATATATTCTATTCACTCCCCTTTACAGCCAAAAGAAAAAAAGATTGAATTCTAATCTTTTTGTGATACCATATGTTATGAGCCTGTAAATAAACATCATAATTTTCAGATAAATACAATTAGAAAAATTACGTTAAACTATAAAGGGTGGGGTATTAATGGACTCACAAGTGATTTATGCCATTTTGGCATCTTTCATCACTGTACTCGTCGTTACTCCTTTAGTTATTAAATTAGCTTTCAAAATAGGAGCAACAGACAAGCCAAATGCGCGTAAAGTACACCAAAAAATTATGCCTCGTCTTGGCGGGTTAGCAATTTTCATCGGTGTAGCCGTAGGATTTGTTGTCGGTGGATTGTACGAACAAAGAATGTTATCGATAACTTTAGGTGCTATCATCATTGTTATCATCGGGATTTTAGATGATATGTACGAACTATCTGCGAAGGTAAAATTTGGTGGACAACTATTAGTTGCCATCATGATTGTAAAAAGTGGATTATTAGTGCAAGTATTATATATTCCAATTCTTGGAGATACTGAACTCGGATGGCTTGCTTATCCAATTACTGTATTTTGGATTGTAGGTATTACAAATGCCATCAACTTAATTGATGGATTAGATGGATTATCCGCAGGGATTTCATCTATCGTACTTGCAACGCTAGCATATATGGCCTTCACTAGCCCATGGGGTACTGGAGCAGCTATTATATTACCTCTAGCACTGATTACATTAGCAAGTACAATTGGATTTTTATTCTACAACTTCCATCCAGCAAAAATTTTCATGGGAGATACAGGCGCACTATTTTTAGGATACTGTATTTCTGTTATATCGTTACTTGGATTATACAAAAGCGTAACGTTATTCAGTTTTATCGTTCCAATCATTATTTTAGGTGTACCTATATTTGATACGACGTTTGCAATCATCCGCCGTATCGTAAATAAAAAGCCTATTTCAGCACCTGATAAATCGCATTTACATCACCGTTTGCTTGCAATGGGATTCTCTCATCGTAAAACGGTACTAATTATTTACGCATTGGGTATTTTCTTTAGTGTAAATGCAATTATTTTCAGTAGTGCAACATTATGGTTATCCATTATTCTTCTTTTCATTTTAATCTTCTTTACAGAAATCATTGCTGAAGTAATCGGTCTTGTACACGAACGTTACAAACCAATTATTTCCTTCTATAAAAAAGTGAAAAAACGCGAAGACTAATTGTAGTATAGCCTTTACTATTATGAAATATTCAAATAGCACCCTCTTCCAAAGAAGAGGGTGCTATTTTTTTGTTTTTTATTCCTTATTTCCTATTTCCAAAATATAGATTGTTTGAGAGTGCCTCTATTGGAGAAAGATATACGTATATCGAAGGTAACGAAAAAAGTATCAAATTTTCATTTTTACATCTTGATTGTCAAACTGAGGGTGAATGTTATGCTCAAGCGATTACTTCAATGTATAATTTTATTTTTAACTATTACTATGTACGCATCATCTAATACAAAAGCAACTACAGACATTCAAGCAGAAGATTACCAAAGCACTCAAACTACCTCTCCTACAAAAAAAATTGCGTACTTAACATTTGATGACGGACCAAATAAATACACACCACAAATTTTAAATATTTTAAAAGCGAAGAACGGAAAAGCAACTTTCTTCGTTATTGGTGGAAAAGTGCCACATTATAAAAAAACGATGGAGCGATTGATTAAAGATGGACATTATATCGGTCTCCATAGTATGTCACATGATGTAAAACGTCTTTATACTGGCGATCCATCTGTTTTAATTGCAGAAATGGAGCAAACCCAAAACATCGTCCAGCAAGTTACACATTTAAATACACATCTCGTTCGTGTCCCATACGGTAGCATGCCTTACTTAAAAAAGAATTACCGCGACGCACTCGTATCCGCCCAGTATAAAATGTGGGATTGGACAATTGATACATATGACTGGAAAAGCTATGATAATCCTTCCGCAATACTAGAAAGAGTACGAAATCAAAGCGATGAACAAGTAGAGGTTATTTTAATGCATGATTCTAGTGTCACAGTGCAAATACTCCCAAAAGTAATTGATTATTTGCACTCACAAGGATATAAACTACTTCCCTACAATCCATCTTCCCATCTCGAAGTGAATTTTTGGAAAGACACAAGATTGTAACAGCTTTAGTGCCTATGTACTAAAGCTGTTTTATCCCGCATTAACGGGCAGTAAGACTCCCACCTCAAAATTCAGTTGGAACAAAGAAGTTAGGTGGGAGATCAACTGCCCGTAAACGCCCGATTGGTTCAACTAATAATCAGTGGGGATGAACAAAAACCCCACTGATTAAAGTTTCACTTTATTTTTCTCTTCCCACACTTCTCATTTTTGTGTAAAATTTTAAATAGTGATGAAGTTTCGAGGTGAATAGAAATGAAACGAATAGATCTCATTTTTAACGCAATACAAAAAGGGAATTATACAGAAGGTGTAACAGCATCAGAACTCGCTACACTTCTACAGTTAGACCGTGCAAATGTTAGTAGCGATTTAAACAAGCTTGTGAAAGATAATCGTTTATTAAAAACGAGTACACGCCCTGTCCGTTTTTATATAGAAACGAACACTTCATTGGAAACGCATTCAACAAAGGGCACTTCATTAGATACATTTGCTATTGAAAATACAAGCCTAAAAATTGCAATTGAAAAAGCAAAAGCTTCTATTCTCTATCCTCCAAACGGTATGCATACTTTACTACTTGGAGAAACAGGTGTCGGAAAATCGATGTTCGCTTCTTTAATGCACGAATACGCAATTGAAGTGGAACAACTTCCAAAAGATGCACCTTTTATCGTCTTTAACTGTGCTGATTATGCAAACAATCCACAACTACTACTTGGACAGTTATTTGGGATAAAAAAAGGAGCTTACACAGGTGCCAGTGATCAAAAAGGATTAATCGAAAAAGCACATGAAGGAATCCTTTTCTTAGATGAAGTACATCGCCTTCCTCCAGAGGGACAAGAAATGCTTTTCACCTTTATTGACCGCGGGGTATACCGCCGCCTTGGAGAAACAGAAAATGAACGTAAGGCACGAGTGTTGATTATTACTGCAACAACCGAAGAACCAAATTCATTTTTACTAAAAACATTTACAAGACGTATTCCGATGACCGTTACGCTTCCACCACTTCGTGAGCGAACACATAAAGAACGGTTTGCCTTACTACAGCTATTTTTCACAAATGAAGCAATTCGTCTAAGGAAAGAGATTCATGTTAGTCCAAATACAATGCGCGCTTTCGTCTTTTACAATTGTCCAAATAACATCGGCCAATTGAAAACGGACGTACAAATTGCCTGTGCGAAAGCTTATTCTGATTTCGTAACAAAAAAACGTGATTCTGTCTGTGTTTCAAGTACAGATTTACCTTGGTATATGAAAGAAGGATTATTTATTGAAAGAAAGAGCCGTCACCTATATCAAATACCAAATGAAACATTTGTATTTACAGGTGATGAAGGTTGGAGTAAGCATACAGTAGAACCCGAAGGAAGTCGCTCTTCTATTTACGATTATATTGATTATAAATATGAGGAACTTCAAGCACGAGGCATTGAAGAGGAAGAATTAGAATTATTAATAGAAAATGATATTCAAAGCTTTTTCGTCCAATACTTTAACCAAATATCTAAAAAAACAAGTCATGAAAATGTTTTTAAAATTGTGGATCGTAATATCGTTTCCGTATGTGAAAAAATTGCGGAACTAGCTGAAAAATATTTATCTAAAACTTTCGATGAAAAAGTGTTTCTCGCTTTAAGTTTACATGTACAGACAACTCTACAACGTTTACAGGGCGGGAAACAAATTCACCACCCACAATTAAATCAAATTCGTACGAAATATAAAGAAGCTTTTTCCGTAGCTATGCAATGTATTCAGCTATTAGAAGAAGAATTACAAATAACAATGCCTATTGATGAAGCTGGCTTTTTAACAATGTTCTTCGTTGTTGATCCAATTCCTGCCTCACAAACAGAAGTAAAAGTATTAATATTAGCTCACGGTAATGGCATCGCAACAGAAATGGCAAACGTTTCAAACGAACTTCTCGGTATTGATGAAGTAACTGGTATCGATATGCCCTTGCATGAATCACCAAAAGACTTCTTAGAGCGTGTTAAAGTGTATATGAACACACTTCAAAATGTAAACGGGCTTCTCTTACTTGTTGATATGGGATCTCTCGCTTATATTGGTGATATATTAGAAACTGAATTCAAAATCCCTGTCCGTGTTCTTTCAATGACGAGTACACCACACGCACTAGAAGCAGCTCGAAAAGCTCAGCTTGGCTATTCACTAGATGCACTATACGAAACAGTGAAGAACTTAACGCCGTTCTATTTAAACGTACAGGAAGAAAAGAAAAAGCCACTATCGCCAATGAAATCCGTGATTTTAACAGCTTGTTTAACTGGCGAAGGAAGTGCTTTAGCAATTCAAAAAATGTTAGAGAACTATTTACGCTTTGATAAAGACTTAATTGAAATTATTCCGATTAGCATCGTTCATGAAAAAGATTTAACGAAAATGATCGAGAACATAAAAAAAGAGCGTAATATCATTTGTATCGTCACGAATTTCGATGTGCAAGTACCTTGCTTAACATATCATTTCCAAGACATTGTGAACTACACAGCTATTCAACCAATTCAAGAATTGATTACATATGAAGAAACATATGCGAAAATGGCTGATATTCTTGAACAACAAATGCAGCGTAACGATGGGGCATTACTTATTAAAACAATTCGTTATGCATTAAATACAATTCAGGAATTGATTTCTTTACAGCTAACTCCCGACAGTTTAATGGGTGTGATTTTGCATATGAGCTGCATGGTTGACCGTCTTCAAAAAGGCGAAAGTCTCCTCCCTCATCCTGATAAAGAGAAACGAAGACAAGATGAGTACTGGATGTATATGAAAGTGAAAAAAGCACTGCAGCCTATCGAAAATACATTTGAAATACAAATACCAGATGACGAAGTATTTTATATAATGGACTTCTTCATCAAAAATCAACCTGTAAAAAGTTAAACTAGGCAATAGTGTGGCTTCTCTTTTCGAGTAGTATCCTAGTACCTAGTAAGTGAAATTATATTAGCGATTTTTAAAATATGTCGACTTACCAATAATAATTTACAAAAACGGCAACCAGTATAATTAGAAAAGGCTGTTCCAAAATGTTTTTTGGACAGCCTTTTCGCTTACTTCTTTACTTCCCTTATTCTCCCCCTTATTTCTCCCTTTTTATTAGATTTCGTATTAACATTTACATATACATTTGCTTGCATTATCTCTTGAAACAAGCTGTCAAATGCTCTCCCCTGTAAAGGCCCTTCAAAATCCTCCACTTTAGCTACACCAGTAACGACTCCTTCATTCACACTAATTCCTTGCTCTAACGGACCAAACAAACTTAAAACAACTGGACCAATTTGATTCGCTTTTCCTAAATGAATTTGGCATGACATGATTTTTTTTATGTTTTTTAATATGACCCGATATTGCAACTTCTTTAAATCTTCACTAAAAATGAGCTCTGTTACACCGTAAGCTTCTGTATTTACAGGAGGTACTTCCCTCTTTCCTGTTAACCTAGCAAAGAAATGTGTTGTCATACGGGCATTCTCCTCATATAAATTTCCCAGCACTACTTCTACTACCTTATGGTTTAGACATAATCATTTATGACTTTTTCAAATTTTAATTACAACTAAAAGATTCACAAAATCTTTACATAGAAATCATTTCATTCACTTTATTGCCTCTTGTATAATGCACATAGAAAAACATTCTAGGAGGTTATCTTGAAAAATAATAACTACTCTTTCCAATCATTAATAGAGATTTTTCTCGTATCATTTAAATTAGGACTTACTTCATTTGGTGGTCCCGTCGCCCATCTTGGTTATTTCCACCACGAATACGTGCAAAAAAGAAAATGGATGGATGAACGAAGTTACGGAGACTTAGTAGCGCTATGTCAATTCCTTCCTGGCCCCGCTAGCAGCCAAGTCGGGATGGGAGTTGGGTTATTACGCGGCGGATTATTAGGAGCAATTATTTCATGGATTGGATTCACTCTACCATCTGTGCTCGTTTTAGTTTTCTTCGCTTCCTTCCTTAACCAGTTCGAACTTGGAAGTACAGGCTGGATTCATGGACTGAAACTTGTAGCGGTCGCAATTGTCGCTCATGCAATATGGGGAATGGCTCAAAAGTTAACACCGGACCGAAACCGTGCAACAATCGCAATTGCAACTTCCGCAATCGCCCTATTATGGCCAAGTAGCTGGACACAAGTAATTCTCATTATAGTATCTGGCTTTATCGGCTGGTTTTTATATCGCGACCAACCCGTTAGCCAAGCAAATAAAATAAACGTACCTATTTCAAAAATGGTAGCCATGTCTTGTCTCATCTTATTCTTCGGGCTATTAATACTGCTACCAATGTTACGACCGTACTCTTATTTCATCTCTTTATTTGACAGCTTCTATCGCTCTGGTGCACTTGTATTCGGAGGAGGGCATGTCGTACTTCCTCTTCTTGAAAGTGAGTTTGTACAAAACGGGATGATGACAAAAGAACAATTTCTAGCTGGATACGGATTAACACAAGCAGTGCCAGGGCCACTATTTACATTCGCTTCTTATATAGGAGCAGTGCTAAATGGAACCGCCGGAGCAGTTATTGCAACGATCGCTATCTTTCTTCCTGCCTTCCTGCTCGTTGTTGGCGTTTTACCGTTTTGGGACAGTGTAAGAAGAGTATCTTACATACAAGGTGCACTACTTGGAGTAAACGCAGCCGTTGTCGGTATTTTACTTGCAGCTTTTTATGATCCGATTTGGACGAGTACAATTATGAATTCTGTAGATTTCGTTTTTGCTTCTCTTCTATTTTGCTTACTCGCTTTTTGGAAAACACCACCTTGGGTTATCGTTATACTCGGAGCCTTCGGTGGATACGTTCTATCCATTTTGTAAGCACAAAAAACGACGGCCCATTTAGCCGTCGTTTTCCTATTAAAACTTCACAAGCTCTATTCCCTCAGGCAATTCGCTCTCCGTTAAAATACGCAACTCTTTCACGCGATCCATTACGTAAGAAGAACGTTTCACAAGCTCTGGATCAATATAAGCTGGATGCACCATAATTTCTACCGTTTGCTCGTCCTGCACTCTTTCCTTTAACTTCACAAAATAATCTTCCGTCACACCGTCAGCGTAAAAATCACTGTAAAACACCTCTGAAAATGGGTGCACCGCTCGCTCTTCTTCACAACGACGAATTGGAACATTATATTTACTTGCTAAGCTCTCAAGAACGTCGTGTAAAAGCGGTAATCCATGCACGTGATGATGACTATCTAAATGAGTTGGTGTTAAACCGTAAGACAAAAATTTCTCAATTTGAGCCGTCCACTCTCTTTCAACCTCTTCTGGATTTATATTGCCTTCCCATACAACACTTTGTTTATGAAACAATCCATCGCTACTCACAAGTGATGGAACGTCTTTAAGAAGTGGTTCTCCTGCCGTTAATACGAGATGAACTCCTATCCCTAACGTTTTAGACTCTTTCGCTAAACGTACGGCATGCTCTGTCCCTGGCATATTCATCATCATCGTTGTTGAATTTACAAGCCCATTTTTATGTCCATCAATAATTCCGTAATTTGTACCTTCCGTAAGACCGAAATCATCTGCATTTACAATTAGTTTAATCATCGCAATACCTCCTACTAGAATAAAAAAAAGCGGGCTAAATAGCGCCGCTTTATTTCTCTATCTTCTTAAAAAATTGTGGAAGATGTTCTTTATGTGCCTCCAACATTTCATCTAAAATTTGTTTTGCAACTTTATCTGATGGTACAAGTGGGTTAATTGTCATAGCAAGCAGCGCCTTATGATAATCCCCTGTAATAGCAGCTTCAATTGTTGTGCGCTCAAATGATTTAATTTGCTGTACTAAACCGCGAACTGGTACCGGTAAGTCTCCAACCGCAATTGGTTTTGGACCTTCTTTCGTAATAATACAGTTCACTTCAACAGCCGAATCATGTGGCAAGCTTGCAATTGTTCCGTTGTTTCGTGTATTAACAGGCTGGATATCACCTTTATTATTATAAATAGACGTAATTAAGCTACATGCTGCGTCACTATAATAAGCTCCGCCACGTTTTTCTAATTGTGGTGGTTTAATATCTAAATTCGGGTCTTTATATAACTCGAATAAATCATTTTCTAATTGTTTTACTACTTCTGCACGTGTACCTTTTTCAATCGAAGCTTCTTTCTCTTCTTCTAACATTTCACGTGTTTTATAGTAGTAACGATGGTATGGACATGGAATAGCGCGAAGACCACGAATGAAATCTGGCTCCCAGTTAAGCGCAGCGATGTTTTCCATCGTAATTTGCTTTTCTGGATCTGTTACAAGTTCTAATACACGATCCATTACGCTTACGCCATCCAAGTATACATCTAATCCGTATACCATATGGTTTAAACCAGCGAAATCAACATGGACACGGCTTGCATCTACTTCAAGTAATCTTGCAAGACCCATGCGAATTCCAATTGGAACGTTACATAAGCCAACTACTCTTTGGATATTCGTGTAGCGGAGTACAGCTTCCGTTACCATACCTGCTGGATTTGCGAAGTTAATAAGCCATGCATTTGGACACAGCTCCTCCATGTCCTTACAAATATCTAAAATAACAGGAATCGTTCTCAATGCTTTAAATAAACCACCAGGACCATTCGTTTCCTGACCAATTACATCATATTTTAATGGAATTGCTTCATCTTTTGCACGAGCTTCTAATAAACCAACGCGAAGCTGCGTTGTTACGAAGTCAGCATCTTTTAATGCCTCACGGCGATCAAGTGTTAAATGAATATCAATTGGTAAACCTGATTTTTTCACCATACGTTTCGCTAAGTCACCAACGATTTCTAACTTCTCTTTTCCTGCCTCAATATCTACTAACCAAATTTCACGAACAGGAAGCTCGTCATAACGTTTAATAAATCCTTCAATTAACTCTGGTGTATAACTAGAGCCACCGCCGATTGTAGCAATTTTAATTCCAGTCATGCTTTATTCCCCTTTCGCTTCTAGCTTTTTATAAAGGTCAATAAATTCTGCTGCTAATTCTTTTACTGTAATAGAATTCATTAAATGATCTTGTGCATGAATTAAAAGAACACTAATCTCTGTTTTTTCCCCTCTTGCTTCTGATTGTATGAGCTCTGTTTGGAAATGATGCGCTTCATTAATCGCTTCTTTCGCCTTTACCATCGCTTCGTCTGCTTCCGCCATTTTCCCCTGTTTGGCAAATTGCAGTGCCTCCATTGCAAAGCTTCGTGCATTACCACTATTTAAAATCAATTGGAATGGAATTTGTTCTGCTGTAGTCATCATAATTACCGCCCTCTCTATTATGGTTCAACCGATTTAAATACCCCTTCAGTTTGAACATGTCTATTAAATTATTATTTTATTAATGATAGTTTGGTGTTCTTGAAGATGGGTCTCATCTTTCTGAACATGATATAAAAGTTAGTTGTTCTGACGAGCTATAAAAACTCGCCAGAACAATACTTTTTAAAGTGATACTGAATTGTCACTTGCTTTTGCAGCATCTTTTGACGCTTGTACATACGTACGGTCACACATTAATACGAATGGATAGTAGATTACTACCGCGATTGCAAAGTTTACTAGCTGCAATGCAGCACCAGCGATGCTTCCGCCCGCTACAAGATAACCACTAAAGATTGGTGGCATTGTCCACGGAACTAAAGCAACTGTTTTTGGTACCCACCCTAAGGAAATCGCTGTATAAGAAGTAATAACTAATACAACTGGTGTAAGTACGAATGGGATAATTAACGCTGGATTTAATACAATTGGTGTACCGAAAATAACTGGTTCATTAATGTTGAAGAAACCAGGACCGATAGATACACGGCCTACACCGCGAAGCTGCGCACTTTTTGCAACAAGCATTACCGCTACTAAGAATGCTAATGTTGCACCCGATCCACCGATGTATACATATACATCAAAGAATGGTTTTGTGAAAATGTGTGGTACGTCATATGCAGACATACCATCGTTAAATAATTTAATATTCTTTTCTAATGCTGGTAAATAGATTGGGTCAATAATACCACCGATAATATTAGGACCATGTAATCCAAAGAACCATAATACGTGAATAAGTAACGCGATAATAATTGCACTTGGTAATGTACCTGCTAAACCTTGTAATGGTACTTGAATTGTTTCAAATACGAATTTATGAATACTTGTTCCTGCTAATTTCACTGCTAATTGAATGCCTGCTGTTACGATTAAAATAACGAATGCTGGAACTAACGCTGCAAATGACTTCATTACTGCTGGTGGAACACCATCTGGCATTTTAATTGTAATATCCTTTTGAACAAAGAATCTAAATACCTCCGTTACAAGAAGAGCAACAATTATGGAAACGAATAAACCTTGTGATCCTGTCCAAGCTAAATCAATACCGCCTTCTTTCGGCGTTGTCGGAGAAATAATAATTAATGCACCGAATGTAATGATTGCTGCTGACAACGCGTCTACACCGTAAGATTTTGCTAGATTATAACTTATCCCCACTGCGGCTATGAGGGCCAATATAGCGAAGGAACCAGTCCACATACCGCCGCCGACATCTTTCCAAACTTCACCAAATGCACCTTTCATAAATTTTTGGAATGCATCCACTGGTAAATTATTAATAAGTACTGCAAACGATCCAACTAAAATAAGAGGCATAACTGCGATAAATCCATCACGGATTGCAACCAAGTGGCGCTGCGATCCAATTCTACCTGCGACTGGAACTAAATACTTCTCCATAAATGCAATAAATTTTTGCATTTCGCTTCCCCCCTAATTATTTTTTAAGTGTTAATGCGTGATCTAAAACTGCTTCTCCATTCATCATGCCGTAGTGCATTGGATTAATAACATCGACTCCAACGTTTTTCTCATCGGCAAGCGTTTTCATTGTAGAAAGCATGTAACGAACTTGTGGTCCTAATAATAGTACATCTGCTTGATCGATATTGTTTTTTACTGCATCCCCAGATACAGCCCAAATCTTACCTTCTAGACCACGAGCTTTTGCAKCCGCTTCCATTTTTGTAACTAGTAAACTTGTAGACATCCCTGCTGAACAACATAATAAAATATTCATTTATAAATCCCCCTTGTGTGGTATAAAAAATTTATGTTTTTTATTTTTCTTTACGCTATTTATTAATGCAATTAGCGTGCCAACTTTTTAAAACGCCTAAAATCAGCGTTTTTTCGAGCAATTCATTTGTGTGTTACCGCTTTCAAACAGTGTGTCACCCGAAAAACACACAGTGTGTTATAAAACAACACGCTTTTAACACATAACTGTATGAAAATAGATTAGTGTTTAGTTGTCTAGTTTTATTTAAAACAAAAAAACACTAAATTTTTTTAAAGCGTGAAAATATAATAACGAAAAATATAATATTTCGACTCAAATCAAAAACAAATACCTATTCAAGACACTCGTCTACCTATTGTCCAGTCAAACTCTATTAAATTACATAGAATAGAATAAAATAAAGTATTTCGAAAGGGGATTCCAATGCCAAAGCATAGAAAAAAGAATAGAATGAAAATTTATAGAATACAGTTTCAAAATAAATGGTATAAACATGARGAGGGTTCTGAACTAGATTCAAACACGTATAAACTAGACAAACAGGACACTGAAGATACGCAAGACAAACAAGATAAACAGGATAAACAAGACAAACCAGGTAAACAAGACAAACAAGATAAGCAAGATAAACAAGACAAGCAAGATAAGCAAGATAAACAAGACAAGCAAGATAAACAAGACAAGCAGGACAAACCAGATAAACAAGACAAGCAAGATAAACAGGACAAACAAGATAAGCAAGACAAACAAGATAAACAGGACAAACCAGGTAAACAAGACAAACAAGACAAACAAGATAAGCAAGACAAACAAGATAAACAAGACAAACCAGGTAAACCAGGTAAACAAGACAAACAAGACAAACAAGATAAGCAAGATAAACAAGACAAACCAGGTAAACCAGGTAAACAAGACAAACAAGACAAACCAGATAAACAAGACAAGCAAGATAAACAAGACAAGCAAGATAAACAAGACAAGCAAGATAAACAAGACAAGCAAGATAAACAAGACAAGCAAGATAAACAAGACAAGCAAGATAAACAAGACAAGCAAGATAAACCAGACAAGCA
>NZ_JBFUIN010000042.1:0-19931 GCF_056401855.1 Bacillus sp. P4_D3 | reverse complement strand
ATTGTTATTTTGTATCGTTCTCATTCATGAGCTTGGGCATGCTTTTGCCGCAGCGTATTATAATTGGCGTATTAAACAAATTCAGCTTTTGCCGTTTGGTGGCGTAGTCGAGATGGAAGAACATGGTAACAAATCATTGAAAGAAGAATTAATTGTCGTTATGGCGGGGCCAATTCAGCATATATGGATGATTGTGGCCGCTTACATTTTGTATCAAGCGGGCTGGGTAACTGATGATTTGTACCATTTCTTTGTATGGAATAATGTCATTATTTTAGGGTTTAATCTATTGCCTATTTGGCCACTTGATGGCGGAAAAGTATTATTTAATGTATTATCATATCGTTTTCCCTATTTACAAGCACATGAAAAGATGATGAAATTGTCATGTGTTTTTTTTAGTGTAATATTAGGATGGCAGTTACTTTGGAATAGTAATAACATTATGATGTGGGTATTACTCGTTTTTCTAGCGATTTCTTTATATCAAGAATGGAAACAAAGACGGTACGCATTTATGCGTTTTTTATTAGAACGTTATTATGGGAATAAAAGAGATATTGAAAAAATAGCACCTATTGAGGTGAACACGGAAGATCATTTATATACGATTTTCACAAAATTTCGCAGAGGATATAAACACTCTATTATCGTCCATGGAAAATATAAAGAGCATTACACATTGGACGAAAATGAATTGTTGTATGCGTATTTTGCTGAAAAACGAACAACCTCATCTGTTGAAGAATTAATTGGTTAGTGTTGACGACGACACTAACCTTTTATATTGTAAGGAAAAGAAGTGAAAAGTGAGGAAATAATTTTGAAGACGTTATATATTAACTACACTGGTTCGGAAAAGCGTGTTGCGATAGAAGAGAAACAAAAAATTGTCGAGCTTTTATGGAAACGGAATGAAGAGCAGGAGATTGTCGGACATATTTATGTTGGGCGTATCGTAAGAACAATTGCTGGAATGAACGCAGCCTTTGTAAATATCGGATTAGAAAAACATGCATATCTTTCGTTTGATGATGTACCATCTTCATATCGCATACATGAAGGGCAGGCGATACTTGTACAAGTTGTGAAAGAGGCAATTGATACGAAGGGGCCAAAATTAACGGCGAAGGTAGAATTTACCGGAAAATATGTTGTTTACATGCCGTATGATGACATGCGCGCTGTTTCTCGGAAAATAAAAAATAATAAAAGAAGACAACAGTTACTGGGAATTGAAGTAGAAGGAACGGGTGGATACATTTTCCGTTCTGCTTCTGAAAAAGGAACGATCGATGAAATACAAGCTGAAATGCAGGGGTTGCAGAAGTTATATGAAGAGTTAAAAAGAAAAGAAKATCAAGGGAAGGCGCCCTTACTACTTCATCAACCAGCGACGTTTTTAGATCGTGTATTTCAGGAGAACCCAATTGAAACAATTGAAAAAATAGTTGTAGATACGAGAAGTATAGTAAAAGAATTAGAAGAAAAAGTAGGGGAAGAAAGAGTATCCTTTTATAATGAAAAATCTTCGATGTTTAACCATTTTGGAATAGATCGTGAAATCGAGAAAGCACTTCAACAAATTGTGTGGCTACCAAATGGTGCCTATCTAATTGTAGAACAAATGGAGACGATGACTGTAATTGATGTGAATACAGGTAAATTTACTGGAAAACAAAATTTACAAGATACCGTATTTCGCACAAATGAAATGGCTGCTGAAGAGATTGCTCGTCAATTAAGACTTCGTGATATTGGCGGGATGATATTAATTGATTTTATTAATATGAAAAGACGGGAAGATAAAGAGAAGGTAAGAGAACGCCTCATAGCTGCTATGCAAGATGATCGCACATATACAAGAGTGCTTGGGTTTACAGAGCTAGGTATTTTAGAGATGACGCGAAAACGTAAGAAACATTCGTTACGTGACGTATTATTAGAAGAATGTGTACCTTGTAAAGCGACGGGGTATGTTATGTCTTATGAAACAATTGCATATGAGCTAGAGAGAGAGTTAATTACATATGGCAATATAGAAGATGAAGCAGTATTAATCGCTGCACCAAAAATTTTGCAAAAACATTTTTCACAAAAAGAATTACAAAAAAATATTCCATTTGAAATTTATTTCAAAGATGATATTATCGAAAAGTACGCTATTATCCGTTTTGGAAGTAAGAAAGAAATTGTAGAACGGAAAAAATAGTTAGCAGAACATTCATTGACAATAGTCAATGAGTCATGGTAATATTTTTATGTTATAGTTTATAGCACCTAAACTGCTATATGCTACAACCGCACAAGACAGGTTCCCTAAAGACATTTTATGTCTACCTCGTTTTTGGCGAGTCTTAGTAATTAAGAGGAGGTGCAAGTATGTACGCAATTATCGAAACAGGTGGAAAACAAATTAAAGTTGAAGCTGGTCAAGCAATCTACATTGAAAAATTAGATGTTGAAGCTGGTGAAACTGTTACTTTTGACAAAGTTCTTTTCGTTGGTGGCGAAAACGTGAAAGTTGGTAGCCCAGTTGTAGAAGGTGCAACAGTTACTGCGAAAGTTGAAAAACAAGGTCGCGCTAAGAAAATCATCGTTTTCAAATACAAAGCGAAAAAGAACAATCGTAAGAAACAAGGTCATCGTCAACCTTACACTAAGCTAGTAGTTGAAGCTATCAACGCTTAATTCTGGTTAAGATGATTAAGATTACGATAAGTCGCACGAAACTAGGAAGTATCCAATCATTTAAAATGACTGGACATGCCAATTATGCGCCACATGGGCAAGATCTTGTCTGTGCTGGAACTACAGCGGTTGTGTTTGGTTCTATAAATGCAGTGGAAGAACTTTGTAATGTGCAGGCAACTATTGAACTCGGAAGTGATGGCGGATTCTTGACGTATGAATTGCCTAATGATTTAGACGCTCATACAGCAGAAAAAGCACAAATACTTTTAGAAGGATTGGTTGTTTCACTTAAGACGATTGAACTTGATTACGGAAAATATATCCGTTTAATAGAAAAAGTGCAGGAGGTGTAACGTATGTTAAGATTAGATCTTCAGTTTTTCGCATCTAAGAAAGGTGTAGGTAGTACAAAGAACGGTCGTGACTCTCAGTCAAAACGTCTTGGTGCTAAACGCGCAGATGGTCAAACGGTTTCAGGTGGTTCAATTCTTTACCGTCAACGCGGTACAAAAATTTATCCAGGTGTTAACGTTGGTCGTGGTGGCGATGACACTTTATACGCGAAAGTTGACGGCGTAGTACGCTTTGAGCGTCTTGGTCGTGACCGCAAACAAGTGAGCGTATATCCTGTTGCTCAAGAAGCATAAGAACTCACGGAAAACTCTAACCTGAGTGCAGGTTAGAGTTTTTCTATATTAAGGGGTATCTAAATGAATGAAAAATGGACAATTATAGATGCATTGCGCCATTCAAGACATGATTGGCTCAATCGTTTGCAGATGGTTAAAGGAAATCTTTCCCTTGGAAAAGTGGAAGAGATTCATAGGCTCATCGATCGTTTTGTCCAAGAAGCGAGACAAGAATCCAATCTGATAGGGCTATCAATGCCTTTATTTTCAGAGTGGATTTTAACATATAATTGGAAACAGCAACCGTGCTTATTGGAGTACGAAGTATTAGGGAAAGTACATAACTTATCTCATCTAGATGAGACTGTATGTACATGGACGAATCAGTTTTTCTCGATGCTTCAGCATAGTTTAGACGTATATGTTGAAAATTATGTTTGTATCACAATTGAATGTGACGCGGAGAATGCTCGTTTCTTTTTTGATTTTCGTGGAAAGCTAACGAATGTAGAAGAACTACAAACGTGGCTTGCGAACCAAAACAATAAATGGTATTCCATTTCTTATACAGTACGAGACGAAGAAGTCTCAGTTATATTACAACTAATCGAAAAAAGTGTGGTGAAATAATGTTTGTAGATCAGGTCAAGATATATGTAAAAGGCGGCGACGGTGGTAACGGAATGGTTGCGTATCGTCGTGAGAAGTATGTACCTAAAGGTGGCCCAGCAGGTGGCGACGGTGGTAAAGGTGCAGATGTTGTTTTTGTTGTTGAGGAAGGCTTACGTACATTAATGGACTTCCGCTACCAACGTCATTTCAAAGCTGATCGCGGTCAGCACGGAATGAGTAAAGGTCAGCACGGTCGTAAATCTGAAGATTTAATCGTAAAGGTTCCACCAGGAACAATAGTGAAAGATGAAAAAACAGGTGAAATTCTTGCCGATTTAGTAACGCATGAACAAACAGCTGTAATCGCAAGAGGTGGCCGTGGTGGCCGTGGTAACTCACGTTTCGCAACAGCGACGAACCCAGCGCCAGAAATCGCTGAGAACGGGGAACCAGGTCAAGAACGTGATGTCACGCTAGAACTTAAAGTGCTAGCAGATGTTGGACTTGTTGGATTCCCAAGTGTAGGTAAATCTACATTATTATCTGTTGTATCATCAGCGCGTCCGAAAATTGCAGAATATCACTTTACAACAATCGTTCCGAATCTTGGTGTTGTTGAAACTGGTGATAACCGCAGCTTCGTTATGGCTGACCTTCCTGGACTAATTGAAGGCGCACACTCCGGCGTTGGACTTGGACACCAATTCTTACGTCATATCGAACGTACACGTGTAATTGTGCACGTTATCGATATGTCTGGTTTAGAAGGACGTGAGCCATATGAAGATTATGTCACAATCAATAATGAACTAAAAGAATACAATATGCGTTTAACTGAGCGTCCACAAGTTGTTGTTGCAAACAAAATGGATATGCCAGATGCAGAAGAAAACTTACAAGCATTTAAAGAGAAATTGGGAGACGAAGTAAAAATTTTCCCAATCTCAGCTGTAACGAAACAAGGTGTTCGTGACTTACTATTTGAAGTAGCGAACTTATTAGAAACAACACCAGAATTCCCAATGTACGATGATGTAGAAGAATCTGAAGCAAGTGTAATGTACAAATTTGAATCTGAATCTAATTTTGAAATTACACGCGAAAGTGATGGCACATTTGTTATTTCTGGTTATGACATTGAGAAAACATTCAAGATGACAGACTTCTCACGTGATGAATCTGTACGCCGATTTGCTCGTCAAATGCGTGGAATGGGTATTGATGAAGCCCTTCGTGCACGTGGTGCAACAGACGGAGATATTGTAAAAATTCTTGAATATCAATTTGAATTTATCGATTAAGACTGCCGAAATATGGCGGTCTTTTTTTTTCGCTATTTGAGTCCAGTAAGGATCCGATTCGTATAGGCGAACCATAAGTCGATATAGGAAAAAATCCCCATTGATTAAAGTTTCAATTTATAATGAAAAAAGGAGTGGTTTTAGAAAAATATTTTATGGGGAGAAAAGGAACATGTATAAAATATTAATTGTAGAAGATGATGAAAAAATTGCAGAGATATTAGAGGAGCATTTAGAAAGGTATGGATATCAATCTTTCAGAGTAAGCGATTTACGTCATATAAAAGATGAGTTTGTAAAAGTAAGTCCTCATCTTGTGTTACTTGATATTAATTTACCATACTTTGATGGCTTCTACTGGTGCCGCCAAATCCGCATTGTATCGAATGCGCCAATTATTTTCGTGTCTGCAAGGACAGGGGAAATGGATCAAGTGATGGCGATTGAGAATGGCGGGGATGATTATATTACAAAGCCGTTCCATTTAGATATCGTAATGGCAAAGGTGAAGAGTGCACTTCGCCGCGGGTATGGTGAATATGCTTTGGCCGCGGAAAGTGATTGTTTAGGTGTTAATGGATTGTTATTATTCCCATCACAGCACACAGTAGAGTGGAAAGGGCAACAAACTGAACTTACAAAAAATGAATTTTATTTATTAGAATGTTTAATGAAACAAGCGAATCAATACGTGACACGTGAAGAGCTGTTAGAGGCCTTATGGGATGAAGTAGCTTTTGTTGATGATAATACATTAACTGTGAATGTAAAGCGTGTAAGGAAGAAACTTGAGGAGTTAGGCATTAAAAATGCAATTGTCACAAAGCGTGGGTACGGTTATGCTCTTCTTACTGAGTGGGGCGAAGGGCATGAAGATTAAAAGCTACCTCATAGACCGTTTTTCCTTAATCCTTTCTTACATTATAAGCCTTTGTTTATTTGGGCTCGTATTGCAGTTGCAAAGCCTTTTAGAAAAGCGTTCGCTGGACTGGAGTACATGGCTATACGGACTGTTATTAGGGACAGTTGTGTTTAGTGTATACCTTATTTACGATTACCGAAAACGAAGTGTGTTTTTAAAGAGAATAGAACAGTATATTGCCGGTGGACATACATTACATGACTCTTTACTTATCGATACTTCTTATACGTCAGAGCAAGAACTGGTTGTTGAAGCGTTTACGCTATTAAGGCAGCAATATATGAATGAAGTTCATAAACAGCATGCAAAAGAGCAACAGCAAATGATTTTCATGAATCAATGGATCCATCAAATGAAAACACCAGTATCCGTTATTGAATTATTGTTACAGAAATATGGTAAGGAACACCGTGAAGCAAGGGGAACGATTGAAAGTATTCGTGAAGAAAATAACCGTATTTTAAATGGGTTAGATTTAGCGTTACATATGGCAAGGTTAGATCAGTTTTCGAAAGATTATAAAGTAGAAGTAGTAAATGTTATAGAGGTCATTCGAGATATTATTAATGAAAATCGAAAGTCATTCATTCAATCTTCTGTATTTCCGAAAATGATGTTTGAAGAAGAGACTTGTATGATTGCGTCTGATAGAAAGTGGCTTAGTATCGCCTTGGGCCAAATTGTTGTGAATGCAATTAAGTATACAAAAATTTCAGAAGCAGAGAAAAAAGAAATTCAATTTCAAATTGAAGAGAAGGATCAAAAGGTATTACTACATATTAGAGATAATGGAATTGGTATTCCAGAGCAAGATGTAAAGCGTATATTTGATCCGTTCTTTACGGGAATAAACGGCCGTAAAACAAGGGAAGCGACAGGGATGGGTTTATATATTACGAAGGAAATCTGCGGTAATTTACATCATGGAGTGTATGTACAATCAACTGAAGGGGAAGGAACAATAGTTACGTTCCAATTTGCAAAAGATGAAGAATATCATACATTAATGAGAAAAATGACAAAATTGTAAGATAACAAATGGTTTTGTAAGGGAAATCACTCGTTTCTTTTTCTTATTTTTCTTATAGTAAATGTAAGAAGAAAACACATAGGGGGATTAGAAATGAGTGTTCTTGAAGTAAAAGGGTTAACAAAGGTGTATCAATCAAAAGGTTCAGTAGCGACGACTGCTTTAAATGATATAAATTTTAAAATTGAAGAAGGCGAATTTGTAGGAATTATGGGGCCTTCAGGAAGCGGAAAAACAACGCTTTTAAATTTATTAGCGACAATTGATAAGCAAACTTCAGGTCATGTGCTTGTAAATGGTGAAGAAATTAATCAAATGCGTGCTGCAAAATTGGCGGAATTTCGCCGTACACATCTAGGATTCATTTTCCAAGATTTCAACTTACTTGATACGTTATCCATTAAAGAAAATATTATTTTGCCGCTTGTAATGGCGAAGAAATCTGTAAAAGAAATTGATGCGAAAGTACTTGAAATTGCGAGGTTTTTAAACATCGAAGAAATTTTAAATAAAAAAGTATACGAAGTATCAGGAGGACAGCAACAACGTGCAGCTGCTGCAAGGGCGATTATTCATGAACCAACATTAATTTTAGCGGATGAGCCAACGGGAAACTTAGATTCTAAGTCAGCGAAATCATTAATGGGAGCACTTCAAGATTTACATGAGCAAAAGAAAGTAACGATTGCAATGGTAACGCATGATCCGGTAGCGGCTAGTTATTGTGAACGTATCCTCTTCATACGTGATGGAGAGATCTTCTCAGAAATACATAAAGGAAGAACGAAACAAGCCTTTTTCCAAGAAATTTTGGACGTACTTGCGATGCTAGGGGGGGAATATCATGAACTTTCGCCAGCTCGCGCTTAACAATGTAAAAGGAAATTGGCGTAATTATAAAGCGTTCCTTATTAGTAGTTGTTTATCGATTGTCGTATTTTTCATGTATGCTTCCTTCATTTATCATCCAGATGTCGTAAGCGGTAATATTAGTATGAAGACGATGATTTCAAAAGGATTAGAATCGATGAATTATATTGTAGTCATCTTCTCAGCACTCTTTATTTTATATGCGAACTCAACGTTTTTACGAGCAAGAAAAAAAGAATTCGGTTTATTAACATTAATAGGTGGAACGAAGTCTCAGCTCGGCCGAATGATTATATTAGAGCAACTGATGTTAGGTAGTATTGCAATTGTAGTAGGTATTGGGATTGGAATGCTTTGTTCAAAACTTTTCTTCCAAGCATTAAGTGTATTGTTGAAAATAGATAAAACACTTCCGCTTGTATGGAATGGAAAAGCAGTTCTTATTACAGCTGGCATATATTTTATCCTCTTTTTAATCCTATCACTGTTTAGTGTTTGGACAGTAGGACGCTTGCAAATTATTGATTTATTAAGAGAGGCAAGAAAACAAAAAGTAGAGCCTTTTGCATTTACATGGTTAGGTGTAGCTGGTATAGGATGTATTATTGCCGCATATGTGCTTAGCTTCCAAGTGACATTTATGAATTTTATAATGCTGTTTTTACCGATTGTAGGGCTGACAATAGGCGGAACGTATTTACTGTTTACGCAAGGTAGTACAGTCGTATTAAAAGCATTGCAAAAAAGAAAACAATCTTTTTATACGTATCCAAATATGTTCGTACTTAGCAATCTTATTTATAAAATGAAAGATAATGCTCGTTTTCTATTTGTAATTTCTATCATTACGGCGGTTGTTTCTTCAGCAGTTGGTACACTGTACGTGTTCTTTGAGGATATGAGTTATAAAACAGTAGCTAGTGCTCCGCATGCTATTTCGTATGAAGAAAAGGGGGTAAATACGCATAACATCATCAGTGAAGGGAAAGCACAAGAACTAATAAAAAAACACGGATTTGAAGAAGCGCGAAAAGTAACGTATGTAAAACTTCCTGCAACTCAAAAGGTAACGATGTTTAACGGTGAACATGAGATGCCGTTAGGGATTATCTCTGAAAAGGAATATAATAAAGAAGCGCGTAAACAGAACGTGCCAGAAGTGCAAAATAAGCCGGGGAGTGCAACGATGGTTGTAGTTGATATGATGAATGATATTGTCAAGCCGGATCTTACGAAGCCATTTGAATTTAAATTGAACGGACAAAAACAGTCTATTAAGCTAAATGATCCAGTATCAAAGTCTGTTTTTAATGATGGTGGCTATTTGATTGTGAATGATGAGGATTTTGTGAAATATTCACAGCTCGTAGCAGATGAAGAAAAGACGAAATATTATGGATATTATATTGAAGATTGGAAAGGAACAGAAAATCTTGTACTAGACTTAAAGAAAGAAATTGCACAAGAACAACAACAGAATTTCCACAATTCTATCCTTACGTATAAAGCGATAAAGGAGCAAGGAGCAATTACAATGTTCATCGGCTTCTTCGTAGCAGTACTGTTCTTCTTCTTCGCTTGTAGCATGACATACTTTAAATGGTTTAATGATAAAGAACAAGATCGTATTCAATTTAAGTCATTAAAAAGAATTGGTATGACAGATAAAGAAATTCGTAAAATTGCAATTCGACAAATGGGTGTTATCTTCTTTATCCCAATTTTAATCGGTACAATTCATAGTGGATTTGCCCTTCATACGTTAGGGGAAATGCTTTATATCGATTTATGGAAATCAGGTGCGATTGTAATTGGAGCATATATTTTAGCTTCTGCCATTTACTTTATGATCGCGCAAAGAGGATATTTAAAACACGTAAAAAGCTAGGGAAACCTCTAGCTTTTTACGTGTGTAGTAAGTTACAGGAGGACGGTAGATGAACATTAGGCAACTAGCGCTGCAAAATATAAAGGGGAATTGGCGTAATTATAAAGTGTTTTTCTTAAGTAGTTGTTTTGCAATATTTGCTTCTTATGCATATATGTCTGTAATTGTACATCCGTATATGCAAGAGACAATGTGGTATCAAAATGTACGCTGGGGACTTATCGTATGTAATGTTATAATTATTTCTTTTTTCGTTATATTTATTTTGTATTCTACTTCTATTTTCATAGAGGCACGCAAGAAAGAATTAGGACTATATATGTTAATGGGGGCGACGAAGTCTAACGTAATAGGAGTGATTATGGCCGAGCAAATATTGATCGGGATTTTCGCTAATATTTTCGGTATCGGGCTTGGCATGATCTTTTTAAAACTCTTTTTTATGGTGTTTAGCATGTTACTTCGCCTTCCAAAAGAACTTCCTGTTATATTTGACATGAGAGCGATTGGTGTAACGTTTGTTACATATATGGTCGTATTTATTTTCTTATCTTTTATAAGTGCTTTACGTATATGGAATATAAAAATCATTCGGTTATTAAAAGAATTTCGAACAGATAAACGGGAGAGGAAAACATCAAAGTGGCTTTGTTTATTCGGTTTTGCTTGTTTAGTGGGCGGATATGCGTTAGCACTACAAGTGACGATGACAACGATAGCATTATACTTTTTTCCGGTTGTTATACTCATTTCTTTTGGGACGTATTTCTCATTTACACATGGCGCTACACAAATATTAGAAGTGATAAAAAGAAATAAAAGGATTATGTATACATATCCGTATTTATTTATAGTGAATCAATTGTCACATCGAATGAAGGAAAATAGTCGCTTTTTCTTTCTGTTGTCTATGGCAACAACGTTTGTCGTTACGGCGACAGGTACGGTGTTCTTATATTTTTCTAGCATGCAAGATATGTGGCGTGGCGGAGGAGTACACTCATTTTCATACATAGAAAAAGGCACTTCTGCTCATGAAGTTTTCGAGAAAGACAAGGTTGAAAACTTATTACATCAATATGGATATGATGATTTTCAATCTATGAGTTTTGTTGGAGTGTATGCATCCTTTCAGTCCAATAAGGGAGAAACAACAATAGCACCGCTTATAAGGGAAAGTGAATACAATCAAGAGGCAAGAAAACAAAAACAGAAAATGTATCATCCTAAAAAAGGAACAGTTACACTTGTTTATTATAATAAACGTAATTATCCAAATCTATATAATCAAAAAGAGATTCAATTGCAAGTTATGAATCAAACATATCAATTTGTATATAACGGTCAGAAAGAAGGGGTGGAATTTAATTATCACCCCGCGCACATTAATGGTCTGTTCTTCGTCATGAATGATGAAGATTTTGACAGTATAGCAAATACAATTCCGGATTCTGAAAAAATGATATATAGAGGCTACACATTACCAAATATTGAAAGTGCGAAGGGGTTAAATGAAGATTTACGGAAACATATGAAACATGATACAAATGATGCGTTTCGAAGTAATATGGAATTATATGTGAATATGAAAGAAGGTGGTGATATTACTCTATTTATAGGCTCATTCATTAGCATATTATTCTTCCTTACGTCATGTAGCATCGTATATTTTAAATGGTTTCATAATATTGCATCCGATCGAAAGCAGTACGGGGCGCTCTCTAAACTTGGAATGACGAAGGAAGAAGTGTGGAAGATTTCTCGTTGGCAATTGTGTATGCTATTTTTTGCGCCAATTATAGTAGGGAGTATGCATAGTGCAGTTGCGTTATATACGTTTCATAATACTCTTTTTATGGACGGATCATTAAGAAAAGTGGGCTTGTTTATTCTGTTTTACATTGCTGCATGTATCATCTATTTCTTCTTCGCTCAAAGAGAATACAAGAAACATTTAGACTAGCGAATGCTAGTCTTTTTTTAATATTCGAAATTCTCATAGAAGAATATAAAAAAGTATGGTATAACAGTAAGAAAACGAAAAAGAGGGAAAAGACGATGATTCGAGTAGGATATTTAGGACCAGAAGCGACATTTACAAATATGGCGGTGAGTCGTTTTTTTMCGGAAGCAGAGCATGTACCGTATCGAACGATTCCGGATTGTATTGATGCAGCTGCAAATGAAAATGTAGATTATGCGGTCGTACCGTTAGAGAACGCCATAGAAGGTTCAGTTAATATAACGGTTGATTATCTCGTACATGAGCAGCCACTTTCCATTGTAGGAGAAATTACAGTGCCAATTCAGCAACATTTACTCGTACACCCGCAGTACGAAGAAGTGTGGAAAGAAGTATACGCTGTACATTCTCATCCGCATGCCATTGCACAGTGCCATAAATTTTTAAATGAGGAATTAAAAGGCGTAACTGTTCGAGATATGACATCAACAAGCGCTGCTGCGCAATATGTGAAAGAACATTCTGAAGAAAAAGTTGCCGCCATTGCAAATGAAGCAGCGGCAGAAAAATACGGATTAACAATTGTAAGGCGTGACATTCATACGCATAAAAACAACCATACGCGTTTCCTTGTTCTGCATAAGAAAAAGAAAGCAGTACTCCCAAACAACGGAGAAAATCGCGGTGAGAAAACGACGCTTATGATAACGTTACCTGCGGATTATGCAGGAGCGCTGTATCAAGTGTTATCAGCTTTCGCATGGAGAAAATTAAACTTATCAAAAATCGAATCTCKCCCGATGAAAACAGGTCTTGGAAATTACTTTTTCTTAATCGAMGTAGATAAAGCATATGATGACGTATTATTGCCAGGCGTAATGATGGAACTTGAAGCACTTGGCTTTTCTGTTACTGTTTTGGGGAGTTATTCTTCTTATTGGTTGTAAGAAGTGAGGGGGCTGTTAAACTTGCTTGAAACGAAACGTTGTTTATTAGACACAGTTCATAAATTAGATTACGAAAATATAAAAGAGCTATATTTAAATGAGGAAGTGAGAAAATATCTTGGTGGACCGCGTGAAGAAGAGTCGATTAGAGGTGTTTTGAATGATATGTTGCATCCTGAAGAAAACTGTTGGTATTGGATTGTTAAGGAGAARAAAACAAAAGCGTTTTTGGGAGTAGTATCGATCGATCCAAATGATGTTAATCAGGATATTGAAGTATCCTATCAATTTTTGCCGATGTTTTGGGGAGCTGGCTATGCAACGGAAGTAGTTCAAGAAGTACTTCGTTATGCTTTTCGTGAATTACATTTATCAAAAGTAATTGCAGTAACACAAATGGCTAATACACCTTCACGTAAACTTTTAGAACGGTTACGTATGAAGTTAATTCAAACGTATTATCGGTTTGGGGCAGAGCAAGCTGTCTATTCTATTGAAGCAAGAGATGCAATATTGATAGATTAATAAAATCCCACCTGCAAAAGGTGGGATTTGTTATTTTAACTTCGAAAGACGATCTTCTAATTGACCACGCCAAACATCAGCTAGTTCTGGGATAGCAAGAATCTTCTCAATGCCATCTTTATCTTTTCTATTATGAAAATAAATTTCGTTAGAGAACAAAACAGATACATTGTTTGATGGACGCTCTAGTAATGTAATTTTAGAATCTTTACGTACAGTACCTTCTTGAAGAACGCGGCATAAATAACCAGTATATCCAGTTGCTACAATGCGTGGCAAAATGCCAGGAATGCCAAGACGTTTTGAAATTGTACTACAAGGTACGCGAGCTTGTGTTACTTGAATGATTGCTTCGCCTAGTTGATATGTATCTCCGATGCATACGTCACGCTCTAGCATATTTGTTACTGTAATGTTTTCACCAAATGTGGAAGCTGGAAGTGTTGTTTGAAATTCTTCTTCCCATAGTGCGTAATGTTCGTATGAATACACACAAACAGCGCGGTCAGGTCCACCGTGATGTTTTAAATCAGCTACATCATCACCAAGGAATCCATCTTTTGAGAGGAAAGCTTCTTCTGTAGGCTCTTTACATATACCAGTGATCATTTCTTTATCTTCGTTATATTTCATTTGTTTTGGTTTACCGGTGCTAAAGTGAACGAGTTCAATTCCCATATTTAATACTCCTTTACAATTGTTTACAATATTATATCATCTACAAAATAAAAGCACAGAGAATGATGAAAACCTCTGTGCTTTACATTAATAAACGAGAAATCCAGCTTTATCTAGTGCCTCACAAGCTGCATTTAATTTCTCCTTAGAATCTGCTTCAATTGTATGTAAGTGAATACCGTCTGTTAGTTGCGAAAGATAGGAAGCGTTTGTGTTTTCGATTTTTTGTAAATATTGCTCTACATCAAAGCGATTACTTACCATAATTGATGCTGTTAAGTCGCCGTATACAGGATGCTCAACTTTTACGTCTTTAATCGTAACGCCGTGGTCAACTAACATAGTAAGTTCTTGACGTACTTCTGCCGGTTTATGTTGGCATACGATTACGCGTTCAAAAGCTTGTTGTCTTGTTTGTGGTTTTAAATATAAATACCCTTGTGCAGTCGCAATAATTGGTTCATTTCGTGCTTTTAGTAAGGAAATGTCTTGCACGATAACCTGCCTACTTACGTTTGTCTTTTTAGATAGCTCATTCCCCGATAACGGTTCATTTGCAGCAAGAAGCCACTCGAGGATGAGTTGTCGTCTTTCTTCGCCTAAAATCTTTTTTTGATCATTTTGTTTCATAATGATTTAACACCTCTATAAAATTGATTTCCAATTGTGTGTAGTGCATGAATAGTTGTATCAATTTGTTCTTTCGTTGTGTGATGTCCGAAAGAAAAGCGGACATATTGTTTTGCCTCTTCATACGTTTTTCCAATTGCGAGCATTGTTTTTGAAGGTTCTTGTTTACCGACTTGGCAAGCACTTCCAGTTGAAATGGCAATACCATGCCGGTTACATTCTAACATTGTATACTGACCTTCTATTCCTTTTATTGTAACCCCAATAATATGTGGTAAACAAGCTGTAGAATGTCCTTTCACTTCAATTTCTAGAGGAAGTGTTTGCAATTGCTCTAAAAAATAAGATCGTAATTGTTTAAAACGAAAGCTCTCTTCCTTTTGATTCTTTAATATATGCTCTGCGGCTGTTAAAAAAGAAGCGACTCCAGGAACGTTCACTGTACCAGGGCGAAAGCCTTTTTCATGAGAAGTTCCAGGGAATATTTGTTCCCAGCGAACTTGCGGATTTATATAGCAAGCTCCAACTCCTTTTGGTCCGTATATTTTATGGGCTGAAACAGAGAGACTATCAATCTCCATCGCTGTAACGTCTATTGGAAGTTTACCAAACGTTTGAACACAATCCGAATGAAATAAAACATTAAATTTTTTTAAAAGTGCTCCGATCTCTGCAATGTTTTGAATGGTCCCGATTTCAGAGTTTCCGTGCTGTATACTTGCTAGAGCAGTATCTTCTGTAATAGCTGCTTCTAAATCTACTAAATGAATTATCCCACTTTTATCAACAGGAATCTCAGTAATAGTATAACCTTGCGATTGTAAGGATTGAAAATAACTTCGAATCGATGCGTGTTCCATAGGTGTCGTAATAATGTGCTTTCCATTTCTAGCATTTAGAAGGGATTGAATCGCAAGGTAGTTAGATTCTGAACCGCCGCTTGTAAAGAATACACCTTGTTCCTTACCCCCAATCATTTCTGCAAATGTTTCTCTACAAACTTGTAATAAAGATGATGCACTTCCGCCGATATCGTGTAAACTTTGTTCATTTCCGAAATATGTTTTTGCCGCTGCTATATATGTTTCTAAAGCTTCTTCGCTCATAGGTGTTGTCGCTGCATAATCTAGATATATCATCATGTAATTTCCTCTCTTCAGTAAGAGTGACATTTGTTTTCGTTTTTAGAATGGTAGTGAAAATAAGAATTGTAAAAAAACTCTTGTCATTATTTTAAAACTATGTAAATATAGGTGTCAAGACAGTTGAAAAGTGTAAAGTAGGAGGCAACAATTATGCCAAGTGCAGATGTCTTGATTATTGGAAGCGGCGTTGCAGCGCTTCGTGTTGCGAAAGAGCTTTGTCACGAAAAGAATGTGATAATTATCACAAAAAAAACAGGACGTAATAACAATACACATTTAGCTCAAGGAGGAATTGCAGCAGCTGTTGCTACATATGACGATCCGAGTGGGCATTTTGAAGATACATTAGTGGCAGGTTGCCATTATAACAACGAAGAAGCAGTTCGTTATTTAGTTGAAGAGGGGCCGAAAGAAATAAGTAAGCTTATTACAAATGGAATGAAATTTGATGGGGATGAAAAAGGGCTCCACCTTGGTAAAGAAGGAGCGCATCGAAAACGGCGTATTTTACATGCGGGAGGAGATGCAACTGGTAAAAATCTATTAGAGCATTTAATACAAGAAGTAGTTCCGAATGTTACTGTCGTTGAGCATGAAATGGTGCTCGATTTTATTATAGAAAATAATAAATGCATAGGAGCTTTAACGCGAAATAGTGAAGGGAAGCTGAAGCGTTATTATGCTGATAATACGGTGTTAGCATCAGGAGGAATTGGTGGCTTGTACGCCTTTACATCGAATGATGAGACAATTACAGGCGATGGACTTGCGATGATATATCGAGCTGGGGGAGAACTTGTTGATTTAGAATTTGTACAATTTCATCCGACGATGTTATACGTGGACGGGCGATGTTGTGGTCTCGTTTCTGAAGCAGTCCGTGGTGAAGGAGCTGTCCTTATAAATGGAAAAGGACAGCGTTTTATGATGGATATACATCCCGGGAAAGATCTCGCACCGCGTGATGTAGTGGCAAGGGCTATTCATGAACAACTCCTTGCGGGTGAAACAGTGTACTTAAACATCGAAGCCATTCAAAACTTTGAACAACGTTTTCCAACCGTCTCATCATTATGTAAAAAGAATGGCGTTGATTTAAAAGGGAACCTTATTCCGGTCGTACCGGGTGCTCATTTTCATATGGGCGGCGTGAAGACGAATTGTGACGGAGAGACGTCCATTTCAAACTTATATGCGGTCGGTGAAGTGGCTTGTAATGGAGTTCATGGTGCGAATAGATTGGCGAGTAATTCATTATTAGAAGGTCTTGTGTTTGGAAGACGAATAGGAAAACACATTTTAGCTAAACCAGCAGAGGAAAGAAAAAATGTGCCGGAAGAGAGAGGGAAAAGTTTTATAGCTCTTAATGATTTACCGCTGAAAGAAGAAATACAAGAATACATGATGAAGCATGTTGGGATTGTGCGAACTGAGAAAAATTTATCATATGTTAAGAGATGGTTTAGTAGGTACGGTGTGCTAAATATGATCTTACAATATGATGCACTTACAAATGAAGAGATAACGCTTATTAATATGTTAACAGTTTGTGAGCTTATAACAGTATCAGCTTTGCAAAGAGAAGACAGTATTGGTGGTCATTATCGCATTGATTATCCAGAAAGAAATAGCGTAAAAAAAGAGATTATCCGAGTGAGAAGAAAACTACAACTTGTTTAATAAGGGGAAGAGGGGTTTTATGAATACGTTAAAAGTTAAGGAAGCATTAAATCGATTTTTTCTAGAAGATATAGGAGAAAGAGATGTAACATCTCAGCTTATCTTTCCCGATAATGCACTTGCGAAAGGAACGTTTCTTGTAAAGGATACAGGGGTATTTGCAGGGCGCTTAGTAATTGAAGAAGGATTTAAATTAATTGATCAGAGAATTGAAGTTGAACTTCATAAAAAAGATGGGGATCTTGTAGAAAAAGGCGAAATAATTGCAACCGTGCAAGGCCCAATCGCATCATTATTAACGGCAGAGCGCGTTATATTAAACGTTATTCAGCGTATGAGCGGGATAGCGACGATGACACGTAAGGCGGTTTTTGCTTTAGATAGCAGTCATACACGCATTTGTGATACGAGAAAAACGATGCCAGGACTACGTATGTTTGATAAATATGCGGTAGTATGCGGKGGCGGATTTAACCACAGATTCGGTTTATATGATGGTGTCATGATTAAAGATAATCATATCGCTTTTGCTGGCTCGATTACAAAAGCTGTTACATCGGTGAAAGAAAGATTGGGACATATGGTGAAAGTAGAAGTCGAAACAGAGACAGAGGCGCAAGTAAGAGAAGCGGTAGAGGCCGGCGCAGATGTTATTATGTTCGATAATCGTACGCCAGAAGAGATTCGTGAGTTTTCAAAAATTGTACCAAGTGCCATCGTTACGGAGGCTTCAGGTGGTATTACAATTGAAGATTTATCAAAATACGGAAAAACAGGGGTAGATTATATTTCACTTGGAGCGTTAACACATTCAGTGAAAGCACTTGATATTAGTTTTAATATTGAGGCCTAGTGAGAGTGGTTTAGAGGGGGAGAATCATAAATGGGTATTTTAGAGAAAGTTCAGCCAATCGAAGTCATGTTACCAGAGCGTTATCAAACGATGTCTACATTAGAGATGGAAGAGCGTGTCCGTGAAATTAAAGGAAAAATGGGGGCATTACTATTTATTCCAGGACATCATTATCAAAAAGATGAAGTGGTGCAATTTTCAGATGCAGCAGGGGACTCACTTCAACTCGCGCAAGTTGCAGCGAATAATAAAGAGGCAAAATATATTGTGTTTTGTGGTGTGCACTTTATGGCAGAAACGGCAGATATGTTAACGACAGATGATCAAATTGTCATCTTACCAGATATGCGTGCCGGCTGTTCTATGGCAGATATGGCAGATATTGAACAAACAGAAAGAGCGTGGAAAGAGCTCACGAAATTATTTGGGGATACGATGATTCCATTAACGTATGTAAATTCAACAGCTGCGATCAAAGCGTTTTGCGGTCGTAATGGAGGGGCAACAGTAACCTCTTCTAATGCAAAACAAATGGTGTCTTGGGCGTTTACACAAAAAGAGCGTCTCGTCTTTTTACCAGACCAACATTTAGGAAGAAATACAGCGTATGATTTAGGTATTCCGTTAGAAAAAATGGCAGTGTGGAACCCGCATACAGATTCATTAGAGTATGATGGAGATATAGAAGAAATTCAAGTGATTTTATGGAAAGGTCATTGTTCTGTTCATCAAAATTTCACTGTGAAAAATATTGAAAATGTGCGAAAAAATCATCCGGATATGAATATTATTGTTCACCCTGAATGTTGTTATGAAGTTGTTGCCGCTTCTGATTATGCAGGATCAACGAAATATATCATTGATATGATAGAGGCTGCTCCAGCGGGAAGTAAGTGGGCGATTGGTACAGAGATGAATTTAGTGAACCGAATTATTCAGCAACACCCTGATAAAGAAATTATTTCGCTAAATCCGTTTATGTGTCCTTGTTTAACAATGAACCGAATTGACTTACCTCACCTATTATGGGCACTTGAGAACATAGAAAGAGGAGAACAGATTAACGTTATTCGTGTGGAGAAACAAGTAACAGAAGAGGCAGTTCTTGCATTAAATCGTATGTTAGAGCGTGTTTAAAGCAGCGGAATTTTCGTTGCTTTTTTTCGTACATATAATCATAACAAGAACGAAAGAGGCATACATTGTGTTGAGGAAATCATTGCGATTTTTCTATGCTTATTCCACTTCGAATCATATTGAAAATAGAAGAAGTGATAAAAGTAAAAGAAGTTAATGTTGTTTAGAAAGTGTTACTTCAAAGTGTTTTTTACTTATAGATAAGTTATACAGGAGGGGGAAAATTTGAAAATTCATATCGTGCAAAAAGGGGAGACCCTTTGGAAAATTGCAAAAAAGTACGGAGTGGATTTTGAGACGCTAAAAAAAACAAATACACAGCTTAGCAATCCAGACCTAATTATGCCAGGGATGAAAATTAAAGTGCCATCGAATAGCGTTCATGTGAAGCAACAGACTGGATCGGGTTCAGCGCCCCCGAAACAAT